>JAITNM010000063.1 GCA_031290475.1 Treponema sp.
ACCTGGATATTATTACCAGGCATATCCGGAAGCATCCCTTTGACATTATACGCGTACTCGTCTTCCCAGAAGCTTCCCGTAGAGGGAGAATAGAAATTCGCAAGAAATTCGTCGGCATCGCTGGAGTTGCGGAGTTGAATTTCCCCACCCTTGTGGATATTTCCCCAGTCGGTAAAACGTTGACCCAGCCATATATGGTTAAGCCCTGAGGCGTAGAAGTGCTTTAAGGCAACAAGACCGTCTTTTACGAAACCGAAATCCGAATCGGAAGCGGCAGAATAGGCTTCAGGGGCTTTTTCCGCCGCCGGAGGGGGAGAATAGAAGGGATCATCCCGCCGCTCCTTTACCGGGTCACCGGTTTTTTGCTCCTCTTCCTTGTTCTGAGAAAAGATCCGGACCACATCCAGGATGATGTACAGGTTTCCCTGCTTTTCCACCACGCCGCTGATGAACTTGATGTTGATATCCCCGAAAATAGGGTGGGGAGGCTGAATATGCTCGATATTGATCCCCACAACCTTGTCGATTTTATCAACTATGGTCCCATAAACCCGGTCTTCGATACGGAGAATGAGCATATTTTCCTGACCATCCGTCTTAGCTTCCATGGGAAGGTGAAAAAAGGTCCTCAGATCGATGATTGGGATGATGTCGCCCCGGAGGTTGTAGACTCCCCGGACAAAGGCGGCGGCGTTAGGCACATAGGTAAACTTGTCCGCCTTGGCGATTTCCTTGACATTCATAATATCAACGCCATAGTCCTTCCCTGCCAGGGAAAAGGTGATCATCTTAAAATCGACATTTTCCGCCCGTTCTTTCTGTTCCTGAAGGTCCGCGTTCACCTGTGCCAGATCCTTAATAACTGCTGCCATGTAATCCTCTATTCTGCGGTTACCGGGACGATTCGCGGACCCGGCGAGATTCAAGCTCCTTACGGAGCCCTAGTTCCAGAAGCTGGCTGACATCAATTATAAGGGAAACTGAACCGTCCCCCAGGATTGAAGCCCCGGCAATACCCGGAGAGTTGGTATATTGATCCCGCAGGGGTTTAATAACCACATCTTCTTCCCCTATCAAGCTGTCAACCATAAAGCCCATTTTCTTTTCTGCGGTACCGACTATGACAATGAAGTGGTAATCCTCCTTTTCATCGCTCTTGATGCCGAACAACCGGTTCAGCCTGAGCAGAGACACCACGTCATTACGGATATTGAAGACCTCGTAGTTATCAATTCGCCGGATCTCTTCGGGTTTGATGCGCAGACTCTCGATAACGCTGGTAATGGGGATGGAGTAGATCTCCGGCCCCACTCTGACCAGAAGCCCCTGGATAATAGCCAGGGTGAGAGGCAGCTTGATGACAAATTTTGTACCCTTTCCCTTTTCGGAGGTGACGGTAACCGTCCCGTTGAGTTTTTCAATAGACCGGCGGACCACGTCAAGTCCCACGCCGCGGCCGGATATGGCGGTGATGGATTTGGCGGTGGAGAAGCCCGGTTCAAAGATGAGGTTGAAGGCTTCTATATCGGTGAGTATCTTGTTGGCGCTGATAAGGCCCCGCTCAACCGCCTTGCCCTTTACGGCTTCCACATCAATGCCCTTGCCGTCGTCGGCGATCTCAATGATGATCATGTTCCCTTCGTTGGCGGCCTTGAGTACAACCCTGCCTTCTTCGGGCTTGCCGGCGGCCTTCCGTTCTTCCTGGGATTCAATGCCGTGATCGATGGAATTCCGCACCGAGTGCATGATCGGGTCCAAGAGATCTTCGATAACCGATTTATCGAGCTCGGTTTCCTCACCTTCAATGACCAAATTGATCTTTTTATTGAGGGTTTTGGAAAGGTCACGCACAAGCCGGGGGAACCGGCTGAATATCTGGCTGATGGGCACCATGCGGATCCGCATGACCCCTTCCTGGAGCTCGCCGGTGATACGGCCCAAGTTCTGGGAAGTAGCGCGGTACTTGCCTATGATAATTTTGAGGGAAGCCTCAAAGGGATCGAAAAGGGAGAAGATATCCCCGTATTCTTCGTTGATCTGCTTACGCACGTCCTTGACGTTCTTCCCGCTCTCAATACTTTCCAGATAATCCGGCAGACTGTCAAAGAGATCTTTAATCTTCTCCCGGTACACCGTTTCAATATTGTGGAGTTCGGTTTGCAGATCCCCGAATTGAAAACTTATCTGATTGAAAGTCGCTTTGGTGATAACCGTTTCGGATACCAAGTTAAGAAGGTCATCAATACGCTTGGAATCCACCCGAAGGATGGAACCGGCCTCTTTGCCGGCCTTTTTGGCATCTTCGCCACTGGCACTGCCGACGCCGCCGGCGGGTTTGGCCGGCGCCGCCGGAGCGGCGGGCGCCTGAACCGGAGCCGCGGGCGCCGGAGCAGCCGCTGCTTGGGCCGGAGCGGCTACAGGCGGCGGCGGAGCGGCGGCTTGTACAGGAGCGCCGCCTCCGGAACCTTTCGCCTGTGCAAGGATCTGGTTGATATTGACAACTTCTGCCGAAAGACTCACATCCGGAATAATGACGTACTTCTTGATGTCTTCCGCTGATTTTGAAGAGGCGAAGTAATACTCCACCGTGGGGTAAAAGTTATCCTCGTAGAGGGCTTCAAAGTCCGGAACAGTCCGGAGCACCGTACCAATACCCTTAAGAGCGGCGTATACCTGGATACCGCCCACGGTATTCATCAGGCTGTTAACGTCAAAGCCAACAGCAATACAGTAGATCGGCATACTGCCGTCCACCGATTCCTTGAGTTCCTGGAGTTCATATTCGTTAAGCCCTCCGCTTTTGGCGGGTGCGGCCGCCGGAGGAGGAGGAGGGGCTGCAGGAACAGGCGCGGGCTTGGGTGCGGCGGGCTTGGCAGCCTGGGAACCGCCTTTCTTGCGGGTGGAACCTTCCGGAAGCAGGGCCGAAAGCCGGCTTTCTATCTGGGAAGTATCTTCCTGATAAATCGCGCCGTTCATCCGTTGTTCCAGCATGGCCTTGATCACGTCAATCGCGGAAAGGAGGGTATCAACCACATCCCCGTTGATTGCCAATTGATCCGAGCGGATGGCATCCAGTACATCTTCAACCAAGTGAGTAAAATGGGAAAGTTCCATCATCTCCACAGTGGCCGAGCCGCCTTTAAGGGTATGAGCCGCCCGGAATATTTCATCCACCGCGTCTTTATTACCACCCTCGTTCTCAAGGACCAAAATGTTTTGCTCCAGCATATCCACCTGCATTTGGGCTTCGCTGAAGAAATCCTTTAGTAACTCTTCGTTGTTAGGATCTAAATAATCACTCATACAAAATCAAATTTTATACCAAAAATCGCTTACGTCAAGTAGATTATAAGAATTATCGAGATTTTTTATAATTTCAAAAACCAGAGGCCCTTTCAAAATAACCGATCTTAAAAATCCACGCTATTCTATCACAAATACCGCTTCCCCCTGGGGAATTTTTACCGAAACGAGCCTGAGGCATACCAATTCATTAAGCTCCGTACCGGTTTTCAGAGGAACCTGGGTCTCCAACCCCAGGGCGGGGATCATCATCACCCCCCGGTGGCCTTTCTTTTCCAGGACAACCGCTTCCCAGGGCGAATCCCTTTTATCCGCCAGGTAAGCCGCGAGCCAGTGATTCCGGGAAGCCCGTTCGGCATGAACCGTGGTCAGGGAGGCGGCTTCCCCTGCGGAAAGGGCGAGAAGAACCTCTTCCTCAGTGAGGGGATCCCGGTCCGCATACAGGCCGGTTTTCAGGGCGGAACGTATCTGCTGGTGGGCCAGAAGGTCCGTATAACGCCGGAGAGGGCTGGTAACCTGGGTATACTGATCCAGTCCCAGGCCCCAGTGGAGCCCGGGCTTGACCGAAAGGGTCCTGGGCCGCATACAACGCCTGAGCTGGTAAGAGCCTGCCAGACCCGGCAAGGGCTCATTGGGAAGGTCCCCGGTTTCCTGGCAGACATAGGGAAATGGGAGGATCTGCCGGGAAGCCCAGCGGGCGGCGCCTTCTCCGGCTAAAAGCATACACTCCCGTACCATGTCCGCGGCAGCACTGGGCGGACCGGGCTCGACGGTAATACGCCGGGCCTCTCTATCCACAGCCATGTGTACCTCAGGAAGATCGATCATTACCGCCCCGGCTTTAAGACGGCGAAGGGTGTTCCCCTCGCTCAAACTGAAAAGAGCGGCAAGGTCCTCCGAAATGGCGCCGGATGCTTTGACAAGCCGGTCCGCTTCCTGGTAGGTAAGCCGGGTCACTTTAATCGTAGAAGGAAAAATCCCGGTTTCCGCGATGACTCCGCTGGGTTCTATGGTAAGGCGGAAGGTCAGGGCCGGAGAAGTTTCCGAAAGTCCCAGGGCCAAATCGGAGAGGGCTTTATCGGCAAGCATACGGACAGGTCCTTCCGGGAGGTACAGGGTGGCGCCCCGGCCCCGGGCTTCCAGATCCGCCGGACTATTGGGCAGGACCGAGGAGGCCGGGTCCGCCACATGAACATAGAGGGTGAGCCGGCCTTCAGAATCCGGGCCTTCGATGGATACCGCATCGTCCGGGTCGGCGCTGTACGCGTTGTCGATGGCGTAAGCCCGGAGGCCGGTCAAGTCAACCCGGGCTTCCTCCGGCGGCGGGGGGACAGGCTCCCGGGCCGAAAGGGTGGAAAGCCCGAAACGGGGGGGATAGGGATTTACCCAGGGCGTCCAGACTCCGGTGGAAAGGAGCAGGCGGTGGGCTTCCTCAGGGTTTTCCGGGCGGCCCAGTTCTTTCAGGGTACGGCTCTTTTCGCTTTTACCGTAGGCCAAGGCTTCCACATCCTGAAAAAAGTGCAGGTCCGAAGGACCGCCGCCGGGAGGCTCTGTATACCTACCGGCAGGTATAGAATCAGGCGAATCCCCGGCCTTCGGTAAAATCAGCGTATTTGTCCTGAGCCGCTGGAGAAAGGCGCCCCGTTCTTCAGCGTCCCGCTGTTTACCGTCCCGTTTACGTTCCTCAGTCTCAACGGCGGCGGCATCCCTGGGGCTTATCCCATCAACGGCGCCGGAAAAGTACAGCCCCTCTTTGAGAAGGGTAAAGGCAGCCCAGGCGCTTTGGGGGCTGAACTCGCCATAGGCCAGCTCTGCCAGTTCCCTGAGGGGAACGGAACTCCCGGGAGACAATGTGTCCGAAAGGAGTTCCCAGGCGCCCCGGACATCCCCGGAAAGGGGGTTTGCGGCCTCCTCCGGAGAAGACGCGGGCCCGGGGTGAATCATCTCAATATCCTTTTCCCGGACCCGGAGTTTTTCACCGCCGGGGAGGCTTATATCAATCTTATCCCCTATTGCGGTAACAAGGGCAGGCTTGGCCTTATACGCCACGAGGCTTTTTTCCCGAAACATACATTCAGTCTACCAAAAAAATGGATTCGGTAAAAGCCGGAGAGCTGAGTCAGCAATTCCAAATTCAAACGAAGACATTGAAATTTTGCCTTGAGAAATTTACTTGAGGCACTTTCGATGGCGATCAGAATCAGAATTGTTGCCTTATTGGCGAGGGAATCACCGAAAAAACGGTAGTTGGCCGATAAAAGCTGGACAGTTTTTGAATTTGGAATTGCTGCTGAGTCTCTTTTGAAACCCGGTTAGCTTTAAAAAAAAATCACCGGAATTTCAAAAAAAAAATACAATTTTCATAGAATTCTACAAAAATTGCGATAGATTCTTTTATACAGGCTTTCAATGCCGGTAAATACCGGTCACTGAAAGATTTTAAGTATTAAGGCTGTCTAGGAGCCTGTTGGACTTGTGGATTTTTGCTCCATAAAGGAGCAAAAATCCCGATTAATGGGTTCCTTACGGAGTTTGTAGGGTAAAACGTGCTAAACGCACGTTTTTGGAGTTGGAATGGGCTAAAGCCCGGCAAACTCCTAGGCGGGAAATGCCCACTCCTAGCTCCAGTGACAATAAAATCGGCGATATATTAGATGAGGTTAGATTATGAATTCAGAAGAGCGTTTTGTAGAAGTTTTAGCAGAGGAACTTGAAATACTCCGGCTACGGTTAAACACCCAGCTCAAGGAACTTCAAAGAGGACTAAATAAGGCACGGGAAACTGTGGAAACCAGTCCCCATTATCAGGGATTGTACGATCTGTTTGAAAGGCTGGATTCAGCCAGGGTTCATTTGTATGTTGCGGGAGAGTATCTGCGGGGCAACGGTGAATGGGCTTTCATCAAAAATATTGATGAAGAGGATCAAGTTGAATTCGCAGATCAGGCGGGAGCGTAACTTAAAAAAGAATTTATTATCGGAAAATTCACACCAGTCTTGCATATTCGCACACCTTTTGATATTTTGTGAGGCGTTGGTTCTTACAGGCAAAGGTATTTCTTGTGGGAACCCTGCGGAGGAAATGCATGATTGTGATGAAGTTTGGGGGAAGCTCTCTGGCTGATGCGGAACGGATCCGCCACATGGGAAAAATTGTTGAATCCCAGCTTTCCCGAAAACCGGTAATGGTATTGTCCGCTATGGGGGACACAACCGATCAGCTGTTAGAAGCGGCGGATCTGGCGCTTAAGAAAAAAAAAATATCAATAAAAAAAATTAAAGATCTGCACATAAATACTATTTACGATCTCAAGTTGGATAAAAAAACAGAGAAAGAAATCCGGCCCTTGCTCGAAGAACTGAAAAACCTGCTTACAGGAATTTCCCTGATCCGGGAATTGACAGACCGTACTAAGGATTATCTTGTTTCTTTTGGGGAGCGGTTTTCGGTACGGATTGCCGCAGCCTACCTCCGGTCGGTAAAAATAAAAGCCCATGCCATGGACGCTTGGGAAGCGGGTTTTATTTCCGATTCAAATTACACCGCGGCGGAATTGGACAAAGAAAGCTGGAAACGGGTGCCTGAGGCCTTGAATCCCCTTCTGGATGGGGGGATTTTGCCTGTTATCACCGGGTTCATCGCCAAGGACGCCCAGGGTAATATTACTACCCTGGGACGGGGCGGATCGGATCGCTCGGCGACGATCATTGCCGCCGCCATGGGCGCCGAGGAAGCCCAGGTTTGGAAGGATGTGGACGGCATACTTACCGCGGATCCGCGCCTTGTAAAAGACGCCCGCCCGGTGGAGATGGTTACCTACGAGGAAGCGGCGGAACTGGCCTATTTCGGCGCCCAGGTGCTCCACCCCCGGGCCATGCAGCCCTGCCTTAAGACTAACACCCCGGTACTGGTGAAGAATTCCTATAATCCCAATGCGCCGGGCACCCGTATCGTCTCTGTCTTGCCTGAAAAATCAAAACTGCCGGTGCGGGCTTTAACATCCCGGAAAAACGTAACATTGGTAGACATTGTTTCTACCCGTATGGTGGGTCAGCCGGGTTTTTTGGAAGGGGTCTTCTCCACCTTTGCCCGGCATGGAATCTCCGTAGACATGATCGCCTCAAGTGAAGTCTCGGTATCCCTGACGCTGGATGCGGTGAACAGCCTGGAAGGATTTAAAGAAGACTTGGCCCGCATTGCCCGGGTGGACATCAAGACAGGCAAAGCCATTGTCACTATCATCGGGGATGTAGGCCGTTCCTCGGAAATACTCCAGCGGGCCTTCGGAGTCTGCGCCGGCCTGGGCGTCCAGGTACAGATGATATCCCAGGGCGCAAGTAAGGTGAACATCAGTTTTATTGTGGACGACACCCAGGCCGGGCTCGTGGTTCAGGGACTGCACAAAAACTACTTTGGAGAGCCTCGTGAAGGCTGAAACAGGATTAGGAGTGAGATTATGAATATAGCCCTGGTGGGATACGGAAAAATGGGAAAACTCCTGGAAGAAAAAGCTCTGGAACGGGGACACCGGATTACCGTAGTGATAGAACCTTTTGCGCCCCAGGGTACAAATACTGCCGTTTCGGGGGCCCCTATCTGCAAAACCCTTGCGGAAGCCGGGGAAGGCGCCCTGGAAAAAGCGGATGCGGCCATTGAGTTTACCCGGCCTGATACAGCCCCGGATAACATCAAAGCCCTGGCCGGGGAGAAGATCCCCGCAGTGGTAGGCACCACCGGCTGGCTTGCCCGGCTTGACGAAGCAAGCGCCGCGGTAAATGCCGCAGGTTCTTCCATGATTTGGGCATCCAACTTTTCCCTGGGAGTAAATCTGTTTTACCATATTGCCGCCTATGCCGCAAAGATAGCCGATCCCTTTCCGGAATACGATGTGGGAGGCTGGGAAGTTCACCACAATAAAAAAGCCGACAGCCCTTCGGGAACCGCAAAAACCCTGGTAGAAAGGGTCCTGGCAAACATGAGCCGGAAAACTCAAGTCCTCTGGGACGCCCTGGACAGGGCTCCTCCCGCCGATGCGATCCACTTTCCAAGCCTGCGGGTGGGCGCCGTACCGGGGGTACATTCACTTTTTTTTGACTCCCCTGCGGACACCATCGAAATTACCCACACCGCCCGCAGCCGCGAAGGATTTGCGGCAGGAGCATTGCGCGCCGCAGAATGGCTCGTGAACTGCCCCGGCCCTGGACAGCCGGCGGGAAAAGCCCGGCTGGGGGTCTACACCATAGACGACCTCATGGCGGAACTGCTGGGATAATTGATATGGCGGATCGTTTATCTTGTGTTTTTAATCATGCCGATTTACAATAGGTTTCAGTTTTATTTGGAGGATTTACATGAATTTACAGCGTCCAAACGGTAATGACGCCACCCGGCCGGCTAACCGATCCGTAAGCATGGATTGTTACCGGGAAGAGGCGTTGAAAATTTTAGGGTGAGCGGTTGCTGTTAATCAATACGGAGACTCAAAGGACAATCTATGAAAAAAATGCCTATTTAACCCAACAATTGATAACTTATATAGGGAATAAAAGGGCACTATTACGTTTTATAGGGCATGGAATAAGAAAAATTCAAAACAAACTCAATAAACAAAAATTAACTATGTTTGACGTTTTTAGCGGTTCCGGAATTGTAGCCAGATATTTTAAACAATTTTCAAAGTTATTAATAGTTAATGATCTTGAAAAATATTCCGCATTAATAAATCAATGCTATTTGTCCAATGAAAATGAATTAAATATTACTGAATTAAAAAAGTATTATATAAATATTATTAATGAATTATCAAATAATCTTGAAAAAGGAATTATTGCAAATTTATATGCTCCAAAAGATGATAATAATATACAATCTGATGAAAGAGTATTTTATACAGCAAGAAATGCTATGTATATTGATACCGCAAGAAAATTAATTGAGAGCATTCCAAAGATAGAGCAAAAATATTTTCTTGCGCCTTTATTATCAGAAGCATCTATTCACGCTAATACATCGGGCGTGTTTAAAGGATTTTACAAAAACAGGGAAACCGGAATCGGTCAATTTGGAGGAAAAAATCAAGATGCGCTATTTAGAATAACAGGCAATATAAATCTGCCATTTCCAATCTTCAGCAATTTTAATTCAGATGTATTGGTATTTAACGAGGACTCAAATCAAATAATAAATAATATTCAAGAGGTAGATATAGCATATTTAGATCCGCCTTATAATCAACATCCCTATGGCTCAAATTATTTTATGCTTAATTTAATCTTGGATTACAAATACCCGGAAATCGCCAGTAAAGTATCAGGTATTCCCGATGATTGGAACCGGTCAAATTATAATAAAGAAAATTATGCTTATATAGCGTTAAAAGATTTAGTAACGAATATAAAAGCAAAGTACATTTTAATTTCTTTTAATTCAGAAGGTTTTATTAGTCTTGAGGAAATGAAAAATATGTTGAATAAAATAGGGAGACTGGAAGTATTGGAAACAAAGTATAATACCTTTAGGGGCGGTAGAAATCTAAATAACCGGAAAATCCATATAAAGGAATATTTATATTTGTTGGAGAAATAAGATGGCTCACATAAGAACCCGCTATTTAAAAACCTCCGCCTACAGCTTATCTATCAGCATTGAACATTTTCCGGAAGGTATGGGCAGGGTTTTCTTTTTCTTCCCGAGTATATTAATCGTAAAGTAGTA
>JAITNM010000070.1 GCA_031290475.1 Treponema sp.
TAAAGCAGCGGCTTGCCGGCGCCCACGGCGACGAAGCGCTCTACATGCTCAAGTAAGCGGCGCCGGGCATTTTCCCCCATACTGGAAAAAGATCCCTCTACTATGGTAATATTCTCTTGAATTTCCACAAGCATCACCTCGCGGTAAAAGGCGGGGTATGTTGTTCTCATAAGGAGCGTCCCGGTGTACAAGCATGTCGATCCAAAGGTGAGTTTTCCCAAACTGGAAGAAGAGGTTCTGGCCTTTTGGGCGAAGAATAAAATTTTCGAGAAGTCCGTATCCCAGCGGGAGGGACGGGAGGACTTCGTCTTCTACGACGGGCCCCCCTTTGCCACCGGGCTTCCCCACTTTGGCCATTTTGTACCCAGCACCATCAAGGACATTATCCCCCGGTACCAGACCATGAAGGGCAGGCGGGTGGAACGCCGCTTCGGCTGGGACTGCCACGGCCTTCCGGTAGAAACCCTGATCGAAAAAGAACTGAACCTCAACTCCAAAACCGACATTGAAAAATACGGTGTGGAAAAATTCAACGAGGCCTGCCGGGCCGCGGTGCTCCGTTATGTGAAAGAGTGGCGGCAGGTCATCACCCGCCTGGGCCGCTGGGTGGACTTTGACCAGGATTACAAAACCATGGACCCCGATTACATGGAGACCATCTGGTGGGTGATGAAGTCCCTCTGGGAAAAGGGCCTCCTCTACGAAGGCCACTACATACTCCCCTACTGCCCCCGCTGCGCCACGGTGCTCAGTAACCACGAACTCAACCTGGGGGGCTACAAGGACGTCCACGATCCGGCCATAACCGTCCGCTTTAAGGTGAAGGGAATCGCGCCGGGGAGCCATGCCTCGAAAGAATTACTGAACTCGGATCTTGCGGATGGTTCCACCTATCTTTTGGCCTGGACAACTACCCCCTGGACCCTGCCGTCGAACCTGGCCCTCACCCTGGGGCCGGACATTGATTATGTGCTGGTGCAGGACGGGAATGAACGCTATATTCTGGCGGAGGCGCGGCTTGCCGCCTACTACAAGAACCCGCCTAAAATGCCGGGCGACGCGGAACCGGCCGGGGGTGGCGGACCGGAGACCCGGTGCAGGATCCTCTGGCGGCGGAAGGGCGCCGATCTTGCGGGTATCAAGTACGAGCCCCTTTTTCCCTACTTCGCCTGGGCTGAGGAACAGAACGCCTTTCGTACCTATCCGGGGGACTTTGTGTCCACCGGGGACGGAACAGGGATTGTACACACCGCGCCGGGTTTCGGCGAGGATGATCAGCGGGTGCTGAAAGGGACCGGCGTTCCGGTGATATGCCCCATAGACGCCGAATGTAAATTCACCGCCGATGTTCCCGATTACCAGGGGCTTTTTGTAAAAGACGCGGATAAGGCCATCATGGACAGGCTTAAGGCGGAGGGAAAGCTCGTAAAACGGGAGCAGATCCTCCACGCCTACCCCCACTGCTGGAGATGCGGGAGCCCCCTGATCTACCGGGCGGTGGGTTCCTGGTTTGTCAATGTGGAAAAGATCAAACAGGACATGCTGGACGCCAACAGTAAAATCTACTGGGTGCCGGAACACATCAAGCAGGGCCGTTTTGGGAAGTGGCTTGAGGGCGCCCGGGATTGGGCCATCAGCCGGAACCGGTTCTGGGGGAACCCGCTTCCAATTTGGAAGTGCCCGGACTGCGGGAAGGTAATTTGCGTGGGAAGCCGGGAGGAACTTAAGGAGCTGTCGGGGGTGGAGCTCAACGATTTACATAAACACTTTGTGGACAGAGTTACTATCCCCTGTTCAAAAGTCAAGACCGGTTCCGAAGGCCCGGGGCATAACGGGGAAACCTGTTCCGGCGTTATGCGGAGGATCCCCGAAGTGCTTGACTGCTGGTTTGAGTCCGGGGCCATGCCCTATGGACAGAATCACTACCCCTTTGAAAATAAAAGTTTTTTCGACAGCCATTTTCCCGCGGACTTTATCAACGAAGGTCTGGATCAGACCCGGGGATGGTTCTATACCCTGACCATCCTCGCCGCGGCGCTCTTTAAAAAGCCCGCCTTTATGAACTGCGTGGTGTCGGGATTGGTGCTTGCCTCTGACGGTAAGAAGATGAGCAAGAGCCTTCGAAACTATACGGACCCCATGGGCGTGGTGAACAGTTTCGGCGCTGATGCCCTGCGGCTCTTCCTGGTCCACTCGGCGGTGGTAAAGGCCGATGATCTCCGGTTCAGCGACGAGGGGGTAAAGGAGGTGCTCAAGAGCATCCTGCTCCCCCTCTGGAACGCCTACAGTTTTTATGTCACCTACGCCAATATTGACAAGGCCGATCCCTCCGGCGCGCCGGATAATCCCTCAAATCCCCTGGACAAGTGGATACTCTCGGTGGCCGAAACCCTGGTGGAAAAAGTGACCCTTGCCCTGGACGCGTATGATCTTTCCCGGGCGGTTGACCCCATCCTCGAATTTATCGACTTCCTCAACAACTGGTACATACGCCGTTCCCGCCGCCGTTTCTGGCGCAGTGAAAACGACTCGGATAAGGCCGAAGCCTACGGAACCCTCTACGACGTGCTCAAAACCCTCATCACCGTGGCGGCCCCTTTTATGCCTTTCATCACCGACGCCGTTTGGCAAAACCTCCGCCGTCCCGACGAGAGCGAGTCGGTGCATCTTCGGGATTTTCCCAAAGTCCGGGAAGAAAGGCGGGACAGGGCGCTGGAATTCAAGATGGCGTCGGTGCAGCATGCGGTTTCCATGGGCCGTTCCCTCCGTTCCCAGTATAACATCAAGGTACGCCAGCCCCTGCGGACTGTGGAAATGGTGACCAGGAACCCGGATGAAAAAATAGTTTTACTTGAAATGGTAGAGATCATCCGGGAGGAACTCAACGTTAAGAACGTGGTCTTCCGGGATCACGAGGAAGATCTGGTGGAATACCAGGCCAAGGCAAATTTCCGCGTTTTGGGCAAGGAACTTGGAAAGGACATGAAGGCTGTTGCCGGCAGGATCGAGGCCTTAAGCCAGGAAGAAATACAGGGCATCCTCGAAGGGGCTGTCCTTTCCATCGACGCGGAGGGAAGGGCAGTGGATATAACCGCGGAAAAGCTGGATATCAGGCGCATTGAAAAGGCTAACCTCAGGGTGCTTAACGAAGGGACCCTGACCGTAGGACTTGATACGGAGGTGACAGCAGAACTGTCCCAGGAAGGGGATGCGCGTGACTTGATCCGGGGGGTGCAGAACCTCCGCAAAGAACAGGGGCTTCTGGTCACCGACCGGATAAGGCTTTCCATTTACGGCCCGGAAACGCTCAAAGCCGCCTGGGAAGCCTTTGCGGACTATGTGGCCCAGGAGACCCTGTCGGTAGAAGTGGTCTGGGAAAAAACCGAAGGGGGGGAGGAACTTGATGCGGGGGATGATAAATGGCTTGTAAAGCTCGCAAAAAAATAACCGTAACGCTGTTTGCTTTTATTTCCAGCCTGGCGTTTTTTGCTTCCTGCGCTACTTCGCCCCGGTTCTCGTTTGATTTCCCCGAAGGCGGTGAATTTGCCGCCCTTGACGGCGGCGGCGCGGTGTATTTTTCCATTGATGTTAAAGCAGCCCGGCCTATTCTGGACAAGGCGAAATTTGGGGGAATCCGGGGGGGGGAGATCTCCCGGATCCTGGACTATACCGGTTCCGCAGTGGGGGCGGTTTACCCTCAAACGGATTCGTCCGCGGGTTTTCTCTTTTTTGCCAGAGGTAACTTTCCTGTTTCCCAGGCGGGCGCTTTTTTTAACCTCAGTTCCCTCTGGAAAAGGGTCAAGTCCCCGGCGGGGAACCGGTATTGGTATTCCCGGGAGGAAAAGCTTTCGGTGTACCTGGAACCCGGACTCGCGCTGGTCTCCAATGGCGGGGATCCTTTCTCCCGGACCGGTTCCGTACTGACGCCTCCCGCCTTGTCCCAATACCGTTCCGGTTCATGCATAGCCGGATGGCTGGAAGATGCCGCCGGGCCAATGAATAAATTCTTCGCCCAGTTGGCCGTTCCTATCCAGATTCCCGCGGAAAGGCTTATCTTTGCCGTTTATGCCGCCGGGCCGTCCTCCTACTATGCTGTTTTCAGGCTCGAAACCCCTTCTCCAAGCCAGGCCAAAGGCCTCTCTGCGGCCATCGCCATGTTTCGGCTCTTCACTGCCGGAACGGCCTCTTCCGGAAACCTGCCGGCTTCCCAGAAGGCGGTCCTGGCCCTGTTTGCCAATACTCCGGAGGTAGACGGCAGGGATCTTATCCTTCAGACCGGCGTTCTCGACGCCGAGACGATAGCTTTACTTTTTAATATGTTTTCTGTATATTCTAAATAAAAATAGAGGAATATTATGCCGACCTATGAATACGAATGCAAAACCTGCGGTCATTCTTTTGAAGCTTTTCAGAGCATGAGGGAAGAACCCCTTAAAGAGTGTCCCCAATGCGGCAAGGAAGTCCGCAGGCTCATCAATGGCGGAAGCGGTATTATTTTTAAAGGTTCCGGCTTTTATGTTACCGACAAAAAGGGCGGAAGCGGCGCCGCCTCCAACGCTGTTTCTGCCGGGCCTGAGTCTTCGAACAAGCCCTCTTCAGAGTCCCCGGGAACTTCGTCCTCAACCCCTGCCGCGAAAACGCCGGCTGAAAGCGCCCCTTCTTCGGGAAGCGCCGCCCCCGTTCCGACAGGCTCCTAGACCGCCGAAGCGCTTCCGGGGAAAAGCTTATGAAGGGAGAGAAACCTCACTTTTTTTGTGAAAATTGCGGTACCGAGGTTCCCCTTCACGCGAAAAGCTGTCCCGGCTGCGGCAGGGCTTTTCAGGCCGTGCGCTGTCCGGCCTGTAACTTTGTGGGAGAAGAAGCGCTCTTTAAGGGAGGCTGCCCGGTCTGCGGCTATATCCCCTCAAACGGCCCTGAGCGGGCCAATCAAGGAAAAACCACGGCCTGCAAGGCTGCGGGGGCGCTGCCGCCTTGGGTTTATATCGTATCAGCCCTTGCCGCTCTGGCAGTAGTAGCATTAATACTGCGCTGGCTTTTTTAGGGCAACGCTGAAAAACCCGAATTTCTTCCGAATATTTTTCGTTTAAACAGCGTTTCTGCGAGAGAAACGCATTTATCCGCCGCGCAGATGATCCACCCTTCCCGGTATTTTGGGGGATGGAACAGGGTATAGGGCCACATGTGGCTGCGGATCAGGGAATACTCCTTGCCGGAAATGCCGAAGAATTTTCTGCCGTTTTCCGCCGCCGCCGCCGGATGGGTCCAGCCGTGAAGGGACCACATCTTTTCGGGCACATGCCAGTCGTAGAGAAAAAAATCGTGGAGCAGGGCGGCGCGGGTGAGGCTCTTGAGATCCTGAATCCTGAAAAATTCACCCATGCTAAAGCTTAAGCGCGCCACTCCCAGGCTGTGTTCATAGATAGAGATGCCGCCGTGTTGGATAAAATTCCGGGATGTGATGAATTCGGAATTTTCGAGGATCTCCCGGGCAATCTCATTAAACAGTTCTTTTTTTTTCATACTACACCAATTATAATAACCCGTCAGTTTTGTTTGGAATGTCTGCGATTCTGTTTAAGACGTACTTCCGTATGGTAAAAAAGGCGTCAATTGCAAAGAGGATAATCAGGACAAGATCGAGCCGGAAAAGGGCGGGCCCCGGGATTCGGGCTAGTATCAGCATACATACATCCCAATAAAAGTATATGAGGGCAAGGGCGACAAGGCCGAAAAAAAGCGAAGTCGTGAGGGCGATCCGTTTCTTGTAATTGCACCAGGAAGTAAAAGGATAGGTGTCGTAGTCCCAGCAGCGTTTGTTGAAAACTTTTTCCAGGAACAGGGCCGCAAGGTATTCCACCCCTGTAGTAAGCAGGGTTCCTGTTATAAAGACCAGGGGCGGCCAGGCCTTAAGGGGATACGATGCCGTATATGCCGCAAAGGCGCCTATGCCATGGACCGGCACCCAGGGGCCCTTGAAAAACCCCTTGCTTACAAAACGCCGCCGGACCGCCGATTCCATGATGGTTTCCCCAATCCAGCCGCTGGCGGAAAAAAAGAAAAAAGAGAAAATGAGTTTTTCAGCCCCCAGAGAAAGAATAACCTACTCCATATTATTAGCGGCAATTTGCCGCGTATGTTCAACCGGAAAGGAACCGGAGGTTCCCCTACTCCATAATGTCAGCGGCAATTTGCCGCGTATGTTCAATCGGAAAGGAACCGGAGGTTCCCCTACTCCATAATGTCAGCGGCAATTTGCCGCGTGCGTTTAACCTTCTACCTTTATCTTCTCCAAGCCGGTCTGGATTTTCTCTGCCAG
>JAITNM010000115.1 GCA_031290475.1 Treponema sp.
CCCGCTCCCGGTTACCAGCCCGCCGGTGAATAAACATACCTTTACGAACTGGCCCTATATTATTGTGGTTTCAGACACCGGCTCCACCTCGGGGGAGCTGGATAACACCCCTCCCCCGCCGGTTCCCGTGGGGGGAGTAACGGTGACCGGCGGCGACACCTCGATTACCGTGGAGATAACCGCCCAGAAGCCCTCCGACGCGGACTTTGACGGCTGGATGGTGTGGCTGAGCAACGGAACCTCGTACCGTATTCCCAAGAACGCCGATCCGCAGAAAGTCGATATCACCTCCCTGGCGCCGGGGCTCTACAGCGTGGCGGTATCGACCATCGATACCAGCGGGAATATCTCCCACCCCCGGACCTATCCGGTCATGGTGGGAAGCGGAACCGGCGGGGATACCGACCCCATCCTTCCGGTACTTCCCGAGGATAAGCCCGAGATTCCCATGGGGGCCGGAATGGTGTACGTCAGAGTTATAAACCAGTCCACCCATGATATTACTAACGTCCGGTACCAAAAAGTTGCCACCCCGATTGACGGCGCGTGGCTCGAGTTTATCGGCCACCCTATCCAAATCCCCCGGAGCGGGGGGCAAAAACTCTTTGCCCTGAGGCCCGCCTCGTATACCTTTTTAATAACCGGGCACAACTGGAATCCGACGCCCCTTATGGCCCTGGCCAACGGAAAAGAGTACGTCATAATCGTCCGGGAAAACGAAGAGAACCCGACGGTGATCGGCCCGGGGGAAGTGAAACTGCCCTCCAAGCTGGCATTGACCTCCCTGGTAACGGCGCCGTCAAAGTACACGCTGCCGGATTCCAGGGGAATCATTGAAGACGAATATTTGGGAAGCGTGAGCTGGCAGGCCGGTAGTTCGCCGTGGTTTGAAGAAGACGACCAGACCTTCCGGGGCGGGGTGGTGTACCAGGCGGTGGTCACCCTGACGCCCAAACCGGGATACACCTTCGAGGGTATTCAGGCGAACTCCTTTAGCTATAGCGAGGCGACGGTCACGAACTCCGCGGACAGCGGCGTGGTAACCATCACCTTCCGGGAAACCCCCTTTACCCTCCAGTGGTATGTTTTCGCGGGGGGGAACGACACGAATACCGGGTATACCCAGACGGCCCCCCTGGCAACGGTGGACAAGGCCCTGAAGAGGATGCACAATGAATACTCCCTGCCTGCCTGGCTGACTAAGGTCGGAGAGCAGAAGGTCTCCATTGATATCAAGGGGACCGTAAACTACATAAGCGGCGATCCTAACGGTATGGTCTCTATAACCGGGATCAATAAGACCAACGAGTACCCGGCTATAGTCCTGCAAGGTCTTGGCGCCGGGACCGACACGGGCGTCCTTGACGCCACCGGGAAAAGGCGGGTGCTGTATATCTCGGAGAACATCAAGGAAGTAACCCTGGGAAACCATCTGACCCTTACCGGCGGGTCCGCCGGCACGGGCGGCGGGGCGTATATCGGCAGCGGCGGCGCGCTTTTCCTGGCCGGCGGGACAATCAAGGGCAACACTGCCGCCTCCGGCGGAGGCGGCGTGTATATCGCCGCCAACGCCGCCTTTACCATGAGCGCCGGGACCATTGAGGGCAATACCACGACTGGCGGCAACGGCGGCGGGGTAAATAATGTTAGCACCGCCGGCGCCGCCTTTACTATGAAGGGCGGGAAGATCACGGCTAATAACGCCACGGGCGGCGCCGGCGGCGGGGTGTATAATGTCGGCAAATTTATCCTGGGGCCTGGGACCATCTCGAACAATACCGCTAGTGGTAATGGCGGAGGGATCCAGAGTAGCGGCGCCCTTACCGCGAATACCGGGACCTACTACATCACGGGCAATACCGGTAGTTATGGCGGAGGGATCTCGAGCAGCGGCGCCCTTACCCTGAATTACGGGTTCATCGAGAAAAATACCGGTAACGGTTTTACCGGCGGAGGGATCTTTATTAACGGAGGAACTGCCACAATAAATGGCACGGTAATCAATGAAAATAAGGGATTAAACGGCGGCGGCGTGGGTATAATTGGAGGGACCCTTACCATGAACGGGACTATCTCTAAGAATACCGTCACTGGAAACCCGAATGGCTCAGTTGGCGGCGGGGTGTATATTCTAGGCGGTACCATTACCATAGCGGGTGGGTCCATCCATAGTAATACAGCCCAGACCTATGGCGGCGGAGTGTATCTTGAACATTGGTCCGAAACTTACGGCAGAGTCTTCTTCAAGATGTCTAATACTACCGTTATCGCCGGAAATAGTGTTCCGCAAGCTAACAATGCAGGGTTAAAAGGTTACGCGGTGTATATAGCACCTCCTGAAAAGGTGAGAAACACTACCCTAAGCGGTACCACATACTTAATCCAGTATGATAGCGCCAATACCACCAACCCCTATGCGGGGACAATAGCAAGCTTGTTGACACCCTGGCCCTAGGGATTAGGCGCCGGGCGCCGAACCGCGCCCCTCCCGCATGGGAGGGGCGCAATGAGGAGGCGGAACCAAGGGTATGAACCCTGAATTAAATACCTTACGAGAACAACATACCCCGGCCGCTTGCGAGTTGTTGATTAATTAGGGGGTATTTAGGAAAACCGCGAAGGAGTCGAAGAAGTCGAAGAAGAAGACTAATATCCTATTTTTTCTTTACTTATTTGACTTATTCGACCTTGCGGTTTTGTTTTTCTTCTTAACTCAAATGTTCTGCTCCACTATTTCAATAGTGACTCGATACTAGGAGTTTGCCGGGCTTGTGGATTTTCGGGCCTTCTTTATTTCAATCGCCTTGACCGGACAAATTTCGTGACAACAGTAACAGCGTATACAGGACCGGTAGTTGATAACCACATGCTTTTCTTTGCCTTCTCCGGCAAGGCTCATGGCTTTAGAACCGCAGATCCGGGTACAGTCTCCGCAACGGATACACAGAGCGGGATTAACAAAGGGCCTGGGGGTAAACCGTTCACAGAATTTAAGGATAAAGCGGGGAAGGAGAAAGTCCGCCAGTTGGCTTCCTGTTTTCTTAAAGGGGATCTTCTTAAAATCCGGAAGGGCAGCTTCCCAGGGCTTGACGGCAGGGTACTCAATTTCTCCAATGTCATTGAGCCAGATGCCCCGGGAAAGGGCCTCCCGGTTCACCGGTATTTCCTTGGGCGGATAACCCACGATTTCACAGGCCGCAACATCCATAGCCAGGAGGTTCGCCGAAGAGAGCACCAGGCCGATTTTGCGGGGAAATCCTGAACCGGGACCAGGGCCCTCCATGCCCACCACCGCGTCCATAAAAGCATAGTCCGCCTTGATTGCCGCGTTGAGATCTACGATCATGGAGGCGAAGGCTTCGCGGCCGGGAAGCCGGACGTGGTAGGGGCTTTTCAGCATTGAGGGGATAAGGCCGAAAAGATTCTTCATAGCCCCGGTAAAGTACATGAGCTGATGGGTCTTGAGCTTGGGGAGGCTGATGATCACATCCGCCTCCTTTACGGCGCCGGTTACCGTGAACTGCCTGATAGTTTTCCCCTGAGGATAGGCAATTTCGGCCTTTGGCTGGGTAAAGTCCACCCACTGGGCGCCCATCCGCACCGCCGTCTCCCCCAGGCCTGAAAGTTTCGCGGTAAAGTTGTGCGGCTGGAGCCCCGGACTGTCCCCCACCAGGATACGTTTGGCCCCCAGTTCCCGGACCAGCAGGATCGCCGCCTCCAGAAAAACCGGGTGGGTGGTAATGGCTTTTTCCGGAGCGGAATCGAAGACGATATTGGGTTTAAGAAGAACCGTTTTATCCCGCACCTCAAGGCCGCCGGCCAAGGCAACGGAGGTCTTTAAGGCCTGATAAAGGGGTTCAAGCGCATAGGAACCGCATTGCAGAATGGCAACCCGGTTGTTCGCCGGCTTGGAAGTATTCCCTAAAAAACTCATTGAATTGCGATTATATAGATTATCTTTTGATATAGGAATACCCTCACGGCTAACGCTGATTAGCATCAAGTTAATCAGCGTTGCCCTAAGTAACGCTTGCTGATTCGCCTAAGCCGGATTACATTATATATTAAGAATACCTTTAAAATTGGAACCGGCTCAAGTTCCTATGTTTTTTCTTTACTTATTTAAGGATATAAATATACATGCAGTTTAGATCGACCCGTTCCCATGATACCCTCGTTTCTTTTAAGGAGGCGGTCCTGCACTGCCTTCCCCCGGACGGAGGCCTCTATGTACCCGCGTCGGTCATGGATATGCGCCGGTTCTTTCTTTATATGGATTCGGATACGAATTACCCCGAATTGGTATCCACCATCGCGCCGCTTCTGCTCCAGGGTGAGCTTAACCCCTATTCGGCGGCCAGGGTAACTGAAAGCGCCTTTGATTTTGAACCTGAGCTGCAACAACTGGACGAGCGGTTTTCTATCCTAACCCTCTACAATGGGCCCACCGGGATTTTTAAGGATTTCGGTATTGCCTTCCTTGCGGCGGTACTGGAAGAGCTCATTAAAAACAACGGCCGGGCCATGGTGCTCTCGGCCAGCCGGGGGGATACAGGGCCGAGCATGGCCGCGGCTTTCAAGAACCGCCAGGGGATCACTTCGGTGATACTCTACCCCTCAGGACCTATCCGGGGGCTGGACCCGGATACTTTTGTTCCCAACGGGGGGAATATTATCCCTATTCAAATCCGGGGAACCTTTGACGACTGCCAACGGCTGGTATGCGAAACCATCAACGACCGGCCTTTCGCGGAACGTTACGGGGTAACCAGCGCCAACGCCATTAACATAGGCCGGCTTTTGCCCCAGGCCCTGTACTACCTCTACGCCTTTATCAAGATAAAAAAAATCCTGAATGGAGACCTGATCTTCAGCGTTCCCTCGGGGAATTTCGGGAACCTTATTGCGGGGCTTTATGCCTGGAAATTCGGTATGCCCGTAAACGGCTTTATCGCCGCCATGAACGCCAATAACGCCTTTGGAGACTATATCCAGGGAAAAACATTTCTGCCCCATTCATTGATCAACACGACATCACCTGCCCTGGATGTTACCATGCCCTCAAATTATGAACGGCTGGCGTCTTTTTACGAAGAAGCGCCGGCAATTATGCGGAATATCGTCTACCCCGCTTCGGTAGGAGACGCCGTCACGCGCCGGGTAATGGAACAGGTATGGAAGAAATACAATGTCCTTCTCAATCCCCATAACGCGGTGGCCTTTGCGGCGGCGGAACAGCTTCTTCCAAGCCTGGACCCCTCGGGACACGTTGTGGTCCTTGCCACAGGGCATCCCGCCAAGGAAAGCCGGATTATTAAGGAAACTACGGGCCAGGAAGTAGAAATCCCCCGCCGCCTTTCCATGCTCCACAACAAGACAGATCCTATAGCCCTTATTGATCCCCAATTGGACGCCGTTGAAGGGGCTATCGCAGGAGGCTTTGCCTCCTGTTCGGTTTAACTGTTTTCTGCCGCAACCTTGACAACGCCCTTCCGGATATATTATATGTAAATTGATACAAGATTTCCTAAAAATTGTCAGGCATACGTTAAGCACGCTGTCAGAGGTCTATTATGAAGAGCCGGAAGTTCCTGTTCATTTCCTTGTTATTGATAAATCTGTTTATTCCCCTTTATTGGGCCGGCGCCCAGGACGGCGGCGGCGTTTCTCAGGCAGGGGAGGTTCAGACAGAGGAAAAACCCGCAGAAACCACAAACGTGACGGCAGAGGCTCTTCCGGCGGTTCCCTTAGCAAATTCTGAAAAGGTAAATACCCGGACAACTGATACTGCCGTAATAGAGACGGTTCCGCCGGTTCAAGCGGCGCAGGAAGCCGCCGGGACGGTACGGCCGAAGATCGCCGCCACTGCCGCATCCGCCGCAGAGAACACTATTCAAGGCATTGGAGACGCGGCTAAACAGATCCACATCATCGACTTACTGGAAAGAATCGGCATTGCGGTGGCAATAGTGGCCGGGCAGGTATTTCTTATCTGGCTCGTCTGGCAGGTACTCTTTAAGAAAATCTCTGCTTCGGTACTCATCTGGGGCCGGAAGACTATCAAGCCCCTGACCATCAAGAAACTCAAACTCCTTACCACCCAGCAGATTCTCAACACCCTGGAGTTTCTGCTTAGAATCCTTAAGTACATCCTTACGGTATTCCAGCTCTTTATCACCCTGCCCATAATCTTCAGTCTGTTCCCGGCAACACAAAATCTGTCGTCAACCCTCTTTGGTTATATTCTTAACCCGCTAAAAAATATCCTGATGGGATTTATTACCTATATTCCCAATTTGATCACCATTGTAATTATGCTCTGGGTTACTAAGTACGTGCTCCGGGCTCTGAAATTCTTCGCCATGCAGATCGAGCGGGAACGGCTCGTGATCAACGGCTTCTACGCCGACTGGGCCCAGCCGACTTTCAATATACTGCGGGTTCTGGTCTACGCCTTTACCATGGTGGTGATCTACCCCTACCTTCCCGGTTCGGGCTCCCCCATATTCCAGGGAGTTTCGGTGTTTATCGGCATTATCTTTTCCCTGGGTTCTACATCGGCAATCGGGAACCTTATCGCGGGCCTGGTGATTACCTACATGCGGCCCTTCAAGATCGGCGACAGGATTCAAATCCAAAACACCACCGGCTTTGTGGTGGAAAAAACACTGATGGTGGTGCGTATTAAAACCCATAAGAACGAATACGTTACCTACCCTAATACCATGATCCTCAGTGCGGGGATTACCAATTACAATACTTCTTCCGACGAGGACGAAGAAGGGCTCATCATTTACGCGACCGTTACCATGAATTACGCCATACCCTGGCCCCAGGTTCACGAAATCCTTATCGCCGCGGCGCTGAAAACCAAGTCTATCCTGAAAACCCCCAAGCCCTTTGTGCTCCAAACCGCCCTTGATGATTTTTACTGCCGGTATCAGATTAACGGATACACCAAAGAGGTAAACAGGGTGCCGGGCATCTATTCGGATCTCTACGAGAATTTGCAGAACGGGTTCGCCGAAGCGGGAATCGATCTAACCGCGCCGCAGTACCGGATCAACATACCCTATGAGCCGCCCAAGCTGCCGCCGGCCTGAACTAGGTGTAATATGGTGAGATTTTTCCGGTCGATTTCCAGCGGTTTATAGGGCATAAGTTAATTCGCCAGGGCAAAAGGATTTCGTATGGCAAGCGTTTCCTCGATAACCTGCCCATCCTGCATATCCTCCGAATAAAGTATTTCGCATTCCGCTTCAAGGGATGAGGCGAGTAAAAGGGAATCCCACCATGAATAGCCATACTTTTCTTTTAATGTCAAAGCACGCTCAATATCCGCAAGTCCTATCGGCGCCACATAAACAGTTTGCATAATTTCTATGATGTTTTTTGATATTTCACTATGTACGACCCGGTTTTTTGTCATAGCAGAATAAAATTCGCTTAAAATTTGCGTGCTAACGATAATATGTTTCTCCCGCAGGCTTTCTCCTAAAAATATTCGAGCCTGCGTGTATTTTTCTTTACCGTCATCAATATGGGCATATACCCAAATATTTGTATCGATAAAAACATTATCTTTCATGCAATTCTTCTTTTGAGTATATCTTGAATTGAGGCCCCACATGAATGGGGTTTTTCATGCCCGGAGTCAGGCCTTTCCATCTTTTTAGCTCCTGCTGTTCATCGGCTTGAGTAATGGGAAAGGGAATACCTTTTTTCGCTATCATCTGTTTGAAGAAAACACGAACCGCCGTAGAGGCATCCAGCCCCAGATTGTTCAATAAGGCATCCGCCTCTTTCTTCAATTCCGCGTCAACTCTAACCTGTATCAAAGCCGTTTGCGCCATATTCAGCCTCCAATACAAATGTATGACAAACACATACTTTTGTCAATAGGCGCGGGATAGTTTAACGCCGGGGTTACGCCGTCAGCGCCCGGTACGCAGCTCCGCCCGGAACATGGCCTGACCGTCTGCGGACCGGCGGCCTTCAAAGGCCCGGGTTTGGCTGTAAGCGCCGTTCCCGTCCGCCGCAGCATCCGCAGTGTTACTGCCGCCGGCTGGGGATTCCGGCAAGAGGCCCGTCCAGAACTCAATGAGCTCGCCGTATTTAATTTCGTTTAAGTAATTGATGTCAAAGCGAATCCGGTCCGCCTGTTCCAGGATCTCCGCGTCAATAGTGTCCTGAATCCAGGGAATGTAGCGGGCGTTGTTCACATGGCCGTTATAGTCGATATCCGAGTAAGCGGCCTTTCTTTCCACGGCTTTTGCGAGATTTTCATGGGTTTCAAGGCCCAGGGGGGACCCGGAGAGGGCATCAAGCCCGGTATTGGGGGGCAGATTTTCTACCAGGGGCTGTACCCGCAGCGGCCGCCGCTTGTCGATGTCCAGAATGAGCCAGCCGCTCCTCCCCCGGACAACCGGCTTGTCTTCACCATCCCGTATGTCATAGTCACGGACGGCGAAGAGCCGGTCCGCGCCCCGGGGCCAGGAGCGCACGGTTACTGTTTCTCCCCATTTGGGGCGCCTTTCCATAATTACCGACATCCGGGAAAGAACCCATCCCTGGCGGGTAGCCAGCAGGGCGTCCCTGCCCACCCCAAGGTTTTCCGCGTGGTTGATGGCAACTTCCTGAAAAAGTTCAAAGGCCGCCGCCAGGGTAAGCCGGCCGGAACGGTCAACCTCGCCAAATTTGACAGGACCCTGCTCTTTCCAAATATCCACCATAATAATAATTACCTTCCAAGAACAGCATTAATGCGGGCTACCAGGGATTCAAGCTCAGCGTGGAATACGCCCAGTTCATGCCGGATAAAGGATATATCCCCTGTCTTGCCCGCTTCTTCCAATGCCGCCGCCTGTTTTGCGATTCCCCCAGCGCCGATGCTGGAGGAAGCGCCCTTTATCGCATGGATCTGGGTGACAAAAGAAACTAACTCCCCCTCGCCGGGAACTCCCCGCAGAAGCTCCAGCCGGCTTGAAGCGTCCTGACAGAAGAGGCTGAGGACATCGCAGTAATTCAGCCAGGAGAAGGATCCGGTGTTTTCCATACCGGAACGGACATCTATCCCTTCAACGGGGACAATCCCGGGATCTTCCCCCTTTCCGGAGGCCTGGGAGGAAAGGGGGTTGGAAACTCCGGTCTTATAAACAGGCATATTCCCGCCGGCATAGCTTGGATCAAGGCTCCCCTTTCCGACCCGCTTATCCATGGGAATCCACCGGGCCATGATCTCGTCCAGCTTGGCAATTTCTATGGGCTTGGCAAGGTAATCGTTGAAGCCCGAAGCAAGGAACATTTCCCGCATACCAAAGACGGCGTTAGCTGTCAGGGCGATAATGGGCAGGTTTTTGAACCGGTCTCCATCAAGAGGGGAATCGCGAACCGGAGGTTCGGCGATCCTTCGGATCTCGGGCGGGGTTCCAAGATTTCTGATTGCCGAAGCAGCTTCGATACCATCCATTCCCGGCATCATGTGATCCATAAACACAATATCGTAATGATGTTTACGCACCATTTCTACCGAGGTTTTCCCGTCATAACAGGTATCAATGATAGGCTGATACAGGGTGAGAAGCCCTTCCGCCACTTTTACATTGGTGGCAATATCGTCCACAACGAGGATCCGGGCGCTGGGGGCAATAAAATGAATGCTCCGCTGTTTTCGCTGTTCGAAGATTGTCCGGTGATTCAGTACATTGGCAATGGGAACCACATACGCGGGCATTATCAGCATGGGAATATTCTGAAAAGAAAACAACTCTCCGGGATTGGAGAGAAGCACCAGGTTCGTGGGCAGGAACCGGGTTTTAATTCTTTCCATTGCCTCTTCCACAATGTCCGCAGTGACAAAGGCGAATACATAACTGCCGTGTTCAAGCTCCCTGAAAAATTCATTTTTTTGATTACAGTGCTTGGCGGGAACCTTAAGATCCTCCAGGGATTTAAGTATGGAAGCGGCGTAGCTTTCCCGCGCTTCGTAGAGGAGAACCCGTTTTCCAGATGGATTTTCCACCGAGGCAAGGCCCTCATCCTCATCAAATTGCTGCAACAGCGTTGCGGTAAACACCGAACCTTTACCGTATTCGCTTGAGACCGTCACATCTCCGCCCATGGCCCGGCAGAGGTTCCGCGTAATCACCAGCCCCAGGCCTGTCCCTTCAACGCCCCGGTTCTTTTCCATATCAAGACGGACAAAGTTATCGAAAATCATGGGAATATCTTCTTTCTTGATCCCAACGCCGCTGTCGGAAACTTCAATGGTAAAGAAAATCCCTTTCCCCTCTTTAGGCGTTCCCCGGATCTCGAGCGCGATGTAGCCTTCCTGGGTATACTTGGCGGCATTGGACAGTAGATTGATCAACACCTGTTTGACCCGGCTCTCGTCTCCCACCAGGGCATTGGGGAGTCCTGCTTCCATATTGGCCAGGAATATCACCGGCTTTTCGGCGATCTGCACCCGGATCATGCTGATCACATCGTTTAAGAGGGAGGCAAAATAATAGGATATGGGAGTTATCTGGAGGGCGCCCGCTTCGATCCGGGAAATATCCAGAATATCATTTATTATAGAAAGCAGATTGTGTCCCGCCTGTTTAATGCCCCCCAGATATTCCAGAACCTTGTTTTGATCCGGCTCCCGCAGGGCCAGTTCGCTCATACCGATTACCGCGTTCATGGGGGTACGGATTTCGTGGCTCATCTGGGCCAGGAAGGTAGATTTATACGCGCTGATCTCATCGGAATGGATGGACGAGGCGTTAATTCTGAGCATTATCAAACTGAAAAGCAGAATCAGTATCAATCCCATAAATGTGGGGTTTATTTGAATATCATAAATGTTGTGATAATAGGTTTCCATAGGAGTGACTATAGCCACATACCAGCCGTTAAAAATCCGGTTCATATATATGAGGGCGGACTTACCGTCAACGTCGGTGAGCCGCCGGTTGCGGATACTGCTGCTTTGGAGGAGATATTCCGTTATTTCCAGGTAATCGTGGTTGATTCCCCTCAGGGGACGGCCGAGGAATTCTTCATTGGGATGGGCAATTATCCGGAAATCCTGATTGACGATAAAACCGTAACCATCGGCGGAGAAGCTCAGGGGTTGGATGTACTGATTTTTGAACCAGGAGAGGTCTATGTCCAGTACCAGCACGCCGTAATAGTTCCCGGAAAGACTGTAGAGGTTCCGTACCGCGGAAATGATCATTCCCCCGGTACGGGGATCAACATAGGGATCGGTGTAGGCCAGTTCCCCGTCTTCAAGGGTTTCCGATACCTTGAACCATTTGGTGGCGGCGGGATCATAACCGGGAGGAGGGTTAAGGCCTATACCGTCAACGAATTCACCTTCGATATAGGCGTACACGCCGTAAAAACCCGGAGTACCGTTGTGATCCCGGCGCATCCAATGAGTGGTGCTCTTCAAATAGGCGTCAATTACCCCCAAATCCCCGCCCCGATCCAGCAAATCCCGGATAAAATGATAAGGACTGAGGAGCATCATATCCGCCCGGGCAAGACTTTCGACGATATTTTCCTCTACAGTACGCAGAGCGCTTTGGGAATTATTCAGCAGATGTTCCCGCATCACGTCGTTAGCCGAATAATAACCGGTCACCCCCATCAGAATAAACGCGATAACCACCATTATAAGGTAGGGGGAGGTCTTTTTCAGCAGTTGAATCCAATTCATGAATAATTTTATTCTAAATCATTTGACTTAAATTTAAAAGATGGCAGGATAATCCCGAAAAATGGAGTTTATTTGGTATGACAATTTTTTTTATAAAAAAAGCTATGGGATGTTGCTTTCTTACAAGATATTTATTATTGTTTAAGTTAACGACCGGTCGGTAACTTGGTATTTCGGAAACCTAATGCCCTGCCCCCCGGACGACAAAACCATGACGAAACAGGATATTATCACGGCGGCGTTCCGGGTATGGGGCCGGGAGCTGTATCAAACAATGAGCCTTACTCAAATTGCCGGAGAGCTTGGGGTTACCAAGCCTGCATTATACCGGCATTTCAACAATAAGCAAGCCCTTCTGGACGCGATGTACGGGTATTTTTTTGATGATCACGCCGTCTGCCTTAAATCCGACTACGAAAAGGCGCTTTTAGCGGAATCTCCGCTGGAAGGCCACCTTATTATGGCCCGGGCGATCATGCGGTATTACTGCAAAAACATGGACACCTTTATTTTTTCCCTTATTCAGGTATACGGAAACCGGGAGGCGGGTACTATGGCCGCCCA
>JAITNM010000119.1 GCA_031290475.1 Treponema sp.
TGATCGTTCATCCCCGCCTTGAGGCATTTCTCCACATCCTCCCGAAATACATTGGCGGTCATTGCTATGATTGGAATATCCGAATTTTCCGGCTTCTTCTATGACCCGGATTTGTCGGGTGGCCTCGTATCCATCCATCTCAGGCATTTGGAGGTCCATAAAGATCATGTCATACTTTTCAGGAGCTTCCCTGAACATCCGCACAGCCTCCGCGCCATTTTCCGCGCAGTCCACTTCAAGCTGGGTCGGTTCCAAAAGGGTGAGTACAATTTCCCGATTGATCTCTACGTCTTCGGCCAATAATAAGCTGTATCCCTTAAAAATACTCTCCAATTCAGGATCGGGTTCATCCTCGCTCAGGCTATTCACCCCCAGACAGTTGTTAATCACATCGACTATGGCTGAAGGAAAAAGCGGCTTGGAAAGGAACTTGTCCACCCCCGCGCTTTTTGCGTCGGCCTCAATAACGCTCCATTCCGTAGCGGAGATCATAATTACCACCGAATCAAGCGGACGGCGTTCCTTTATTTTGCGGGTGAGTTCTATGCCGTTCATGCCGGACATTTTCCAGTCTATAAAATAAATATTATAGTCGCCCCGCTGTTCTATAAGCGCGAGGGCTTCCACTCCGTCCGCCGCGATATCACAGGAAATATTGAAACGCTGGGCAATTTCCGTAAAAAACTCCCGTATATCAGAGTCGTCATCTACCATAAGAATACGGATATTGTTCCAGTTTATCTCAGGGTTCAGCATACTGTGTTTTTCCTCTGTTCCCCGGTCTGCCTGCACCGTAAAAGCGAATGTTGAGCCTTTGCCCGGCTCGGATTCAATCCATATCTTCCCGCCCATCATCTCCACGATGCGCTTGGAAATGGCAAGCCCAAGTCCGGTTCCGCCGAATTTGCGGGAGGTTGAGCTTTCAGCCTGCTGGAATGAATTGAAAAGATGGGATTGCTGCGCCTCGCTGATGCCTATGCCCGTGTCACTTACTTCGATTTGAATGGTACAAAGGCCATTTTCTTCTTTCACAAAACGGGTTTCCAGGCTGATTGCTCCATGTTCCGGTGTGAACTTTACCGCGTTGCCCAAGAGGTTGGTAATTACCTGAGCCAGCCTCTGCTCGTCTCCAACGAGGGTACGAGGGATTGCCTTGTCAATATGCACGCTAAACTTCTGCTGTTTCTCTTCCACCCGGAAATTGACGACATTAACCGTCTGCTGGAGCATCTTTTCAAAGCTGAATTCCGCAGGGGAAAGTTCGAGTTTGTTAGCCTCTATTTTTGACATATCCAGAATATCGTTGATAATGCCCAACAGATGATTGGACGCATCTTTAATTTTTAAGAGGCAGTAGTCTTTCCGCTCTATATCAGTGGAATTTCTACCGATGGATGTCATGCCGATAATGGCATTCATGGGGGTGCGTATTTCATGGCTCATGTTCGCCAGAAAATCGCTTTTCGCGCGGCTGGCCGCCTCTGCGGTCTTTACAGCGGCTTCCAGAGCCTTTGTGCGCTCATATACTGTTTTTTCAAGCCGTTTACCTTCCTGACGTTTTCTCTGAAACATGATAAACAGAAGTAAAAGAACGCCCAGCAGGACTGAAGCTCCGACAAACCAGGGAACAATCTGTCGCACCAGTTTGCTGCGGTAATCAAAAATTTTTTGGGTCCACCGGTCGGAGATAGTTTTCGTATCAATCAATTTTAATGCTTTATCTATGACAGACCGCAGCACGGTTTCGTTTATATTAAAACCAAACCGGGAATCACGGGAACGGTTGAACACGACATTTACCTTATAACCAGCCCTCTCATGGTAATTGGTCAGGCTGAGAAGCAGATTCTGCGTGACCATCACCAGATCGACTTCGCCCGCTTCCAGGGCGTTGAAGGCGTCGTCGGTATTGGAATATTCCACTGTACGCGCATGATCCGGAAACCAACTATGGAACAATTCGGCGTACGCCGTGCCCTTGATAAGCCCGATCTTGTTATAGAGAATCTCGTGGATATTAATATCCGGAAATTCGGATTTGGACAAAAGTGAGTAATAGTCGGTCTCGAATGCAGCATCTGTCCATAAAAAGCGGCCTTCCCTTTCGGGTGAACGAATCAGCTCGGAAATCATGGAAGCCCTGCCGCTTTCAAGTATATCCATAAGCTCGGACCATTCGATAATTTCATCATTTAAGCGCTTAAAGGACAGGCCCGTAAGCGTCTCAATTTCCGCCATCACGTCAATGGCGATGCCCTGCCACTGCTTATCCTGGCTGTTGTAAAAGCTGATAGGATAATTGTCATATTCGGACGCTACCGGTATGGCGCTTCCATTTTCGATATGCTGCTCTATATATACCAGTTCTTCTTCGTTGAGCTGCATAAACAGCTTGCGCCGCAGGTATTCCTGCTGTCCGATGTTATATAAATTGATTAAATGCCGCATGCCGCCATTTTGCAGCGCTTTTTGCACCACTCTGATAAACGGTTCCAGCTCCGGGTCTTGGGTTGCAAAGGAAACCGGCCCGTAAACCAGGGGGAAAAAATATTCCGCCGTTACATAACCATACTCATCGAAAGCGGCCTCCGCGATATCCTCATCAAAAAAGGCATCGATTTCACCATTTTTCAGCAAGGTATAGGCCGTATCATAATCGTTAATATAAACAACCTCAAACTGGTCGGTGATGAGGGGCGCAACAACGGCGAGCGTGGTAGTCCCCTCCAAAAAAGCGTAGCGCAGAGGCCGTGTTCTGGCTATTGTGCTTATTGCTTCGCTTCCGTCAAGCCGCATGAGTTTGATTGAACGCTCGGCAATAGCGTCGGTCATAAAATAAAGCTTCCTGCGATCCGCCGTGGCCGTCAGTTCGCCGGAAAAATCAATGGTCCGCGATTCCAGCCCGGCAAGCAAATCGCCCCACTCATAAACCGCGGGTTTAAAGGGAATCCCGAATAGCTCCGTCAGCCAGTCGCAAAACAGGGCGGCGTATCCCCGGATTTCGCCATTTTCGTTATAAAAGGTTTCAGTAGTCAGATTCATCCCATAAACAAAGAATTC
>JAITNM010000122.1 GCA_031290475.1 Treponema sp.
GCGCCGTCCCGCCCTGTCCTGTCCGCCTTTGGCGACAGCAGCTCTGCTCATCCCTTAACCCCCATCATGTACTCTCCTACTTCATTGGCGGAAAGATTTTCCGCCGGAGCAATGTGGAGGAGCCTGCCGTTAAAGATAACGCCGATAGTATCCGCCAGGTTCATAACCTCGTCCAGTTCCAGGGAAATAAGCAGCACCGCCTTTCCCTTGTCCCGCTCCTCCAGGATCTGGTTCTGGATATGCTCAATGGCGCCGATATCCAGACCCCTGGTAGGCTGAACAAATATCAAAAGATCCGAATCCAGGGAAATTTCCCGGGCTACAATGGCCTTCTGCTGATTTCCCCCGCTCATGGAACGGGTAATGGTTTTCGCCCCCTGGCCGCTCCGTATATCATAGCGTTCAATAAGGCCTAAGGCAAAATTCCCGAATTCCCCGGGACGGAGCACCCCCTTTTCGGAGAAGGGGGCGCGGTAATAGGTTTTTATTACCAGGTTATCCGCCAGATTAAAGTCCAGGATCATGCCGTACTTCTGGCGATCCTCGGGAATGTAGGAAACGCCGTCTTCGGTCCTGCGGCGGATATTTTCACCGGTAATATCCCTGCCTTTAAGGCTTATGCGCCCCCGGGAGGGCTTGGCGAGACCCGCTATGGCATCGGCGATCTCCAACTGCCCGTTCCCCGAAACCCCGGCAATGGCGAAGATCTCCCCGCCCCGGATGGAGAAGGACGCATCCTTTACCACATCGAAGTGATTCTCGTTACGGACCGTGAGCCCCTCCACTTCAAGAACCATGTCCCGGTAATGGGGCGGCGTTTTTTCCCGCTTAAAGGACACTTCCCGCCCCACCATGAGGTTCGCCATTTCCTGGGTGGAGGCCTCGTCCACGTTCAGCACCTTAATCAGCCTGCCCCTACGCAGTATGGCGCAGCGGCCGGCGATCTGTTTTATCTCCTCAAGCTTATGGGTAATAAGGATGATGGTTTTGCCCTTGTCCCGGAGTTCTTCCATTATTTTGAGCAGGAAAGTGATTTCCTGGGGGGTCAGCACCGCGGTAGGTTCGTCGAAGATCAGTATTTCCGCGTCCCGGTAGAGCATCTTGAGAATTTCAACCCGCTGCTGGGTTGAGACATTTACCTCCTCTATGCGCAGGGCGGGATCAACCTCCAGGCCGTAGTTTTTGGAAAGTTCAAGGATTCGTTCTGAAGCGATCTTTATATCAATATAAGGGAAAAGGCCCAGCGCCTTTCGTACCGGCTCAATGCCTAAGATTATATTCTCCGCAATCGTGTAATTGGGAATTAATTTGAAATGCTGATGCACCATGCCGATGTTGAGGGCGGCGGCTTCGTTAGACGACGAGAGGGATACTTTCTGTCCCCGGACAAATATCTCCCCCTCATCGGGTTCGTACATGCCGAAGAGCATACTCATAAGGGTGGATTTTCCCGCCCCGTTTTCACCAAGAAAGGCGAAGATCTCTCCCCGCCTTATCCCGATGGAAATATCATCATTGGCGACAATACCGGGGAAGCGTTTGGTGATATGCCGCATTTCAACGATGTAATCACCGTCTTCCACAGTATCGCTCCCCCGTTGTCAAAGATCCTACAAGCCTGGGAAATTCGTCGGGCTGTGCCCGTTAAAGTTCGCCGCGGGAATGAGTTTCCCGGCCTTAAGCTGACTGTACGCCTCCTGCAGTTTCGCCAAAGAATTGGCGGAAAGCTGCTGCCTGCCGGAGGCGCTCACATAACCAGTAGAATCGGTGGAGGCGCCCAGGAGGGCGTTCTGGCCCCTGAAGCTGCCGTTCTTAATGGCCGCAAGCTGGCGGGATACGTTGATGTTCATAACCTTAAGGGCCGAGGTGAGCACAATGTTTCTATTGCCGGTTTTACCGTCATCGTACTGATCCACATCGCAGCCCACAACGTAAACCCCGGTGGCTTCCTTGACCGCCGCAAAAACGCCGAGGCCCGAAGCGCCGGCGGCCACAAAGATCACGTCCGCGCCCTGGCCGATAAGGGCGTTCCCGATGGTCTTACCCGTGGCCTGATCCGCAAAGTCGCCCACGTAGTTGCTCCCAACGGCCTTGCCGGTCACATCGGTACCCGCATAGGAGGGGATATTCACGAGCTGGGCCTTGGCCCCGTAGTACTTGTTTGCGAAGGCAACCCCGGATTCAAAGCCGAACTGGTAGTTCACCACCGAGGGGAAGGCCATGCCGCCCACAAAGGCGACCTTACCGCTCTTGGTTTCCAGGGCGGCGGCGATTCCGGCGAAGAAGCCGCTCTCTTCCTCATGGAAGATCATGGCGTAGATATTGGGGAGTTCCACCTCTTTGCCCGAAGCATCGGTCGGATTGGCATCCACGAGGATTACCTTTCGGTTCGGGTTGTCCTGCATCAGGGCGCCTACAGGGGCAAACTCAAAACCGGGGAGGATGAGCACGTCATAATCGGCGATGATATTCGCCGCGGCGTCAAGCACCTTGGCCATATCCGGTTCCTTTACCGGCGTAACCGTGGCTTCGGGGTTGCTTTTGATAAAATCCAGGATGCCGTTGTAGCAGTCCTGGCCGAAAGAGCCGTCATCCACCCCGGAAGTTGTCAAGATTCCAATCTTGAGCCCCTGGGAAGAAGCGGCCTTGGTATCCTTACCGCCGCCGGCGTACAGGGGCAGCAGAAGCCCCGCCATAAGCGCCGCTGCGCCTACCAATTGGATAGTTCTTTTCATAATTTAACCACCTTATCAGTTTACTATGAGGCAGAACGCGCTGAACGCCGCCTGTCATGCAATCTACGTTTATTCAATTTTATACACATATCTTGCTAAATTCAATAGGGCGTCGCCGTTTTAAACCCCGGCCGGTTCCTGGGGAAGGGAAAAGTCCTGCCAGTGGAAGCCGGGGGAAACGATACAGGAGACCAGCACGAAACTCCCCTGCCTGATTTTGGCCCCTTGCCAGATCCCCGGCTCTACCACAGCCTGAAAGACCTCGTCCTCATCGCCCTTAGGGCCGAGGAGGCGGATTCCGGTGGTTTTGGGAGTTTCGCCGCCGCCGCCAAAACTCAGCTCCAGGGTTCCCCCGGCGTGCCAGAGCCAGATTTCGGCGGAACGGACCCGGTGCCATGTGGAAGACTCCCCCTCCTGTAATAAATAATAGATAGAGCTACAGGCGGACCGGGGGCCTCCGTATACGGCGGGGAGGGCGCTCTGGGGGATGCTGAGGTCCGCCCGCCAGAGCTCCCGGTACCAGCCCCCTTCGGTGTGGGGCTGTAAACCCAGTTTTTCAATCCAGAAAGCCGCTTCGTTTTTCTTGTCCATAAAAAACACTGTGCAGGAATTTCGCGTTATTGTCGAGCAGTTCCCGCCACGAATCGCCCGCCTCGGCGGTGTACCAGAATTCGCCGGTGAACATCCGTACCCCAAGCGCCCAGGCGGTTTTTACGCCCCGCTCGAAATCGACATGGCCTTCGCCATAGGAGTTTGCCGGGCTTTAGCCCTTCCACCCCAAAAACGTGCGTTTAGCACGTTTTTTACCTTGCAAACTCCCAAAGGAGCCCATAAATCGGGATTTTTGCGTTAGTTTTGGTGCAAAAATCCACAAGTCCGACAGGCGCCATAGGGCACTTCGCGGAAAACGCGTAGAGTTTTTCCCCCGAGGGGGCGTCTCGTTTTTAAAATAGTTTTGATAACCCATTCCCGGTTGCCCGTGACGCGGCAGAGACCTCTTTGCCATCAAGGGTAAACAGCGCCGCCTTAATCATCGTTCCGCCGTTATCGACGCCCAGCAGGTATTTGCCGCTCATGGTACCAGGGCCTTCATGGTTTTTGGACAATTGCCCCTAAGAAATGTTCAAGCATCTTTTGTATCGAAATATCCCAGAAGCCCCATTCGTGGATCCCCGGCCATTCTTCATATTTGAAGTCGAAAGCTTTCGTCTTTTTGATAAGGTCGCGCATCTTGACATTGCTCTCGTACAGGAAATCCTCGGTGCCGCAGGTCATAAAGACACGCGGTTTTTTGTCCTTTTGGGCGGCTTTTTCCGCAAGTGTGTAAAGGTCGCATTTATCCGGTATGGACACAGATTCGCCAAAGATGCTCTTGCGGTCTTTGTCCCAGCCGGCAAGGCCGTTAGCTTCGGCAAAACCGTCCCCGCAGATCAATCTAATGTCAAAAGCGCTGGAAAAACAGCCCACGCCGTAGAACTTGCCGGGATGGCTAAGCGCCGAGTACATAGCCCCATAGCCGCCCATGGAAAGGCCCGCTATCATAAGATCCTCCGGTTCAACCGAGATGCTGAACAGCTCCCCGGCCAGTTTTGGCAGTTCCTGGCAGATGTACGTGGAATAGTCTAAACCGTGAACCATGTCCAGGTAAAAACCACGCTGCACTTCCGGCATAATTACCGCGATGTCGTACTCTTCCGCATAGCGCAGCAGAGAAGTTCTGCTTGTCCACACCGAGTGATCGTCAGAAAGGCCGTGCAAAAGGATAAGCGTCTTTGGCTTTTTTTGCGCCTTGACCCCCGGCTTCAGTTCAGAATAACCCCGGTGGCAGCGTGAATCCTGCGGCAGTATCACGCCCAGGCCCGTATCCATCTTTAGCGCGTCAGAAAAAATAGTCCCGTTAAAAAACGACATTACTGTTCTCCTTTAGTTCTTCTTTAACCTTGACAAGCTATCCACTGCCACAACGATTACCAGCACAGCGCCTTTTACCACCTGCTGCAAATACTCGTTTGTGCCGGCCACGGCCAGGCCGTTTGCAAGGACGCCCATCACTAACATGCCGCCTATCATCCCCGTGGCCTTGCCTTCGCCGCCCATTACGCTTATGCCGCCTACGACACAGGCAATCAGCGCGTCCATCTCCATGCCGTTGCCGGAAAGCGGCTGGCCTGAGTTAATACGGCTCATCATTACTATGCCGGAAACCGCCGCCAGTACGCCGCAGATTATGTACGAGATAAGGCGTACTTTTTTAACGTTGATGCCGGAAAGCCGCGCCGCTTCCTCGTTGCCGCCAATGGCGTAAAACTGCCTGCCAAGCTGCGTTCTGTTCATTATAACGGCGCCGATTACAATGACGGCAACCATGATAAGGACGCAGACGGGCACCACCTTTAAAACATAGCCCTGCCCCAGAATCTTGATGCTGGGAGGCAGCCCGTAAACGGGGTAGCCTTTTGTAATGATAAAGCCCAGGCCGCGGCACACATAACTCATGCCAAGCGTCATAATGAGCGGCGGCATTCTGGTATAGGTGATAAAGACGCCGTTTACAAGGCCAACCATGCCGCCCACCAGGATGCCCGCAAGACACGCGATAACAGGGTTAATACCCAAGCCCGCTTCGCTCGTGGTCATAAGCAATGCCGCGGTAACGGCGGACAGCGGTATAAGGCTGCCTATGGAAAGGTCGATGCCGCCGGTTTCTTCATCATAACAATTCCTCCAGAAAATTATGTAAACTTGTTTTATAAAACAAGTTCTTGTTATTATAACACAGTTCTGCTGAACACGATGCGGAATACATCGACATCTGCCGCTACAAAACCTGGTCAATCGCCGCCGGCGCCGCGCTCAACTTTGTGTCCGGCTTTATCGGTTCAGTATAGACCCGGGGGGCTTCATGTTAATCACCGCTAGATTCTTTGAATAATTCCGGTTAAAAGGCGGGCGAAGCTTTCCCCTGCCCGGGCGGCGGCGGCGTTCACCTCTTCTGCGGTAACAGGCTGATCCAGAATGCCCGCCGCCATGTTGGTGATACAGGAGAGGCCCAGCACCGTAAGCCCCGAATGCCGGGCCACAATTGCTTCCGGCGCCGTGGACATGCCCACCGCATCGGCCCCCAGGGTCCTGAAGGCCCGAATCTCCCCGGGGGTCTCAAAACTGGGGCCGCTGTACCAGAGGTAGACCCCCTCCCTCAGGGTAATACCCAAGTCCCCGGCGGCATTCCGGGCAATGTCAGCCAGAGCCGGGGTGTAGAGCCCGGACATATCCGGGAAGCGGGGGCCGAATTCATCCTGATTGGGGCCTATGAGGGGGTTCATTCCGGCGTAATTGATGTGGTCACTGATGAGCATGAGATCCCCGGGCCTGAATTCCCGGTTTACCCCCCCGGCGGCATTGGTCAAAATAAGGGAACGTATCCCCAGCCGCCGCATGACCCGTACCGGATAGGTAACCGTGTCCAGGCTATGGCCCTCGTAATAGTGGAACCGGCCCTGCATACAGAACAGGACCTTGCCCCCCAAACGGCCGATGAT
>JAITNM010000232.1 GCA_031290475.1 Treponema sp.
ACAGGTTCTCAGGCGATGCTTCAGGCCATAAAAGCCATAAACGACGTAACGATTACGGTGCGTTCAAGTTCGGAAGACATGACTGCTGGAAACAGCGTTATTGTCAATTCAATGGAAAAATTAACGGAAGCGGCAAGGTCGGTTTCCGCAAGCACCGATGAAATTGTACAGAGCGTAAAAGCCGTAGAAATTCAGGCAAGGGACATTGTCGCTGTTGCTTTAGAAAACGATAACCTTGTAGAACGGATGGAAAATACTATAGGGCGCTTTAGGGTATAACTATTATTCGTGATTATGCCGCGTATTGGACAAAAACTAGTAATAGCTGATCCGGTAATCGGCAGTGTATACAAATCCTGCTTTTTTATATACCGCCAGGGCTGCGGCGTTTCGCTTCTTTACAAACAGGGTTATCCCCTTTTCCTGTCCCTGATTGAACAGTGATTCTACCATGGCCAGGGTCATTGCTGTGGCGATGCCGAGACCCCGGTAGTCCGGGTGCACATACACGCCCCCTATCTGGAAACGGGTAAAGGATTGGGCATTGCAGTGGATTTTACCCACGATTTTTCCCTCAACCCTGGCCGCCAGTATCTGCCCCCCCTTAATGACGCGCTCCAGTGAAAACCGGGAACTTTCGGCGTAGAATTTCCCCCCCCTGGGGATAACCTCTTCCTTCTCGTAGGCCGCCTGGAGGGGAAAAAGTTCATCAAGTTCACCAAGGCCGGGTGTAAAAACGCAAAGAGAAGGAGATGCGCCGCCGGGAGAAACCGCCGCAGGCCGCCGGTCCAGGCTCATAAGATCGTAATCGAACTGTTCTGTTTTTTCTTTTCCCAGAGACAAGGCAGTCTCTTCTAAAATTGCCGCCTCTTCGGTGAGGCCCTGGATGGCATGGATGGGTTTAAGGATCAGAAAACGGCTTAAAAATTTGGGAGAGGGGATATCCAGGCAGCCGCCGAAGACCGGGAACAGGATGCGCCGGCTGTAGAGCAGTAACGCTGCCGGTTGCCCATTCCCCTGGGAAACAGGGCTTCCCGCCGGATAAACCCAAAGCCGGTCGGAACTGTCGGGGTTTAAGAAACGGGAACAGACGGAAACACAGTAACGCTCCCTTCCCCGCAAAAACACCTCCCCCCTTGCGGCCTCCCGTCTCTTAAGCCGCCGCCAGCCCTTGCCTTCCATGGCTATTGCCGCGCCGGGGAGGCGTTTTTCCCCGGCGGTACGGGGAGTTTTCCCTGGGCGGGAATTCTTCCAAGGAGGGCGGAGAAGCCCGCCACAAAGGATTCCGGGGCGTAGCTATACACCGCGATGGCCCCGTCCGCCCAGAGAACCTGGTCCAGATATGCGGGGCTTAGTACGGAAAAAACAATAACTTTTTTTCCCAGGTTTTGCAAAGAACGGAGAAGAATCAAATCCGAGGCATCGGATATGCAGAAAATCACCGTGTCCGCCTGATTGGCGAAGTAGATGAGCTCCCAAGTACCCCGGGAGAGGGAATACCGGTAGGTTTCCGCGCCGGGATAGGCTTTTTTGCCGGCATTGAAAAATTCGTCGAACTGTCCGGCCAGGAGCACCTTTCCGGCTTTTTCCGCCCCCAGGGGCAGCGTCCCCTTAACGACAGTAACACTGCGGGCTGCCAAATCAAGAAAAAAAGCCGCCCCTTCAGAGTTGGGGAGTTCGGCGTCCACTTTCTTAAGATCCGGAATATGGGGTACCGCCTTTTCTCCCTGGAGGTACTGTAATTTTGTCAGAATCACCCTCCGTGCGGCATCGTATACCCTGGAGCGAAAATCGCTTTCCTGCTTCATCGCCAGGGCAAGGCTCGTCCAGACAGGGTCGGAAAGGTTTGGAGTTTTTGAAAGCATGATAATGTCATTCCCCGCCATAAGGGCTTGTTTTGCCGCCCGGGAAAGACTCCCGGCGCTAACAGTAGCGCCGTTCATCATGAGATCGTCGGTGATGATGAGCCCCCTGAAACCGATGCGTTTACGGAGTATATCGGTGAGAAACCAGGAGGAAAGGGAGGCCGGGGTAGACGCGGCCTCTGTATTGGGGAAAGCCAGATGGCCGCTCATAATTGCGGGGATTCCCTCCCTGGCGAGGAGCCTGTAGGGAACCAGTTCCCGATCCCAGAGGGTTTCGAAGGGGGCGTTAATCTGGGGCAGCACCCCATGGGAGTCAAGGTCCGTATCCCCGTGGCCGGGGTAGTGTTTTGCTGTGGCGATGACCCCTGCCGCTTCCTGTCCGCGCACAAAAGCTGCGCCCAGGATCCCCGCCTGTACCGGATCGCTCCCGAAGGCCCGGGGCCCTATCAGAGCAGAATCACTATTGGTGTAGAGATCTACCGTGGGGGCAAAGTTCATATTGATCCCCAGCACCGCTAGTTCCTTTCCTATGTAGTAACCTGCAAGGTAGGCGTCCCGGGGAAATCCCGAAGCTCCGATGGCCATGTTTCCCGGGGTCTCACTGGTGGTTCCCTTAACATGGCGTATCCAGCCCCCCTCCTGATCGGTGGCGACGAGGAGGGGTATTCCAAAACCTCCCTCCAGAGCCGCCTTTTGGAGGGAGCCTACCGTTTCGGCGAGTTTTCGCGTGTCCTCGGTATTCCAGCCGAAGATTTTCACCCCGCCGATGTTCCGCTCCCGGATCCAGTCCATGATGAGGGGGGACGGCTCCGCCCCTACCCAGCCCAGCATAAAAGTCTGGGCCAGGACCTGTTCATCGCTCATGCGGGCGAGGATCTCACCGGCGAGGATCTCAGGGGGAGTGTTTGCGGAAAAGACAGGCTCCTTCCCGGTACTGAGGGGCTGGGAAAAAACGCCGGCTGCATGGAACAGCAGTATTAGTGTTACAGCCAGGGCCGCGCCTGAAAAAGGACCGTCCCGGCGGATACGTTTCCCGGCCGGCCTTCTATGCCGGAATTGGCATCCTATTCTCCCTCTGAACCTCATCAGTAAAACTCGCCTTTCCTCTCATCAATGTAAGACGCCGCGGCGTGGGCCGCTATGGCGCCTTCGGCAGCGGCGACCACTACCTGCCTGAAAGGCGTAGCCCGTACATCTCCTGCGGCAAAAAGCCCGGGAGCGCCGGTGCGCATAGTTTGGTCTGTGATGATATAACCGTTTTCATCGGTCTTAAGGCCGAGACCTGAGGCAAATAATGTTTGAGGAACAGTGCCGACAAAGATGAACACCGCCGCCGCGTCTTCCTCGTAGTTTTTCTGCGCTTCCCCTTGAGCGCCCGATTCAAGCAGAGCCCCTGTTACCAATTTTTCGCCCTTAATTTCCAGTACCCTGGTATTGAACCGGACTTCGATATTCGCATTTTTAAGCACCCGTTCCGCCAGGGCCTTTTGAGAGCGGAAACGGTCCCTCCGGTGAATGAGCACGATGTTCGTTGAAAGCCGCGAAAGGTACTGGGCTTCGTCACAGGCCGCATCCCCGCCGCCTACTACAAAGATCTTCTTTCCCTTAAAAAACGGGCCGTCGCAGGTGGCGCAGTAGGATACCCCCCGGCCGTAGAATTCCTTTTCCCCCGGTATGTCCAGGGTCCGGCGTCTCGTCCCGCTGGCGATGATCACCGAGGGGGCCAACAGCTTTTTTCCGTTACCCAGGGTTACCGAATAGAGATTCTCCGCTTTTTCCAGGGACATCACCGAATCATTGAGAAACCTGGCCCCGAAATTTTCCGCCTGCCTGCGCAGATCCTCCCCAAAGTCAAAGCCCGATTTATCCGGGGCAATGCCGGGGTAGTTTTCCAGCTTGTCAATGTTCAGGGCCTGCCCGCCGGGGGCAAGCTGTTCGATTACGAGAACGCCCAGATTTGCGCGGGCGCCGTACTGGGCTGCCGTGAGTCCCGCAGGCCCGCCGCCGATGATGATAAGTTCCGAGTCAGCTGTTATCATAGTTCCAAATATAATAGCATAGCCGGCAGGTTTTGTCTTGCCCCTTAACCGCGAGGGTTAATCTTTGTCTATATCATCCGGCGGCGCCAGATAACGCGCTTCAGCAATTTTTCGGGCTATATCCAACGACGCGGTTATATCCTTGCTTGCCTTTTCTACATCAAGAACACTGTCGTTTACATCTTTGGAAATATTCTTTAGGTTTTCTACGGTACCATGAATAAAACCGGAAGCTTTCTGGATATTCTCGGAACCGTCGCGCACCTGTTCTGTGGTATCCCGCAGAGCTGTCAGGGCTTCCAGAATTTGCCTTCCGTTTGAAGCCTGGGCTTCAACCGCGGTATTAACCGTACTGAATGAGGACTGCATATCCCTTACATCGGTAAACATGTCCCCCATGGTATTCACCGTTTCTGTGGACATTTCCCTGATCCGGTCAATGCTGTTACGCATATTTTTTATTTCCTGGGAAATAGAATTCGATTCCTTATTTGATGATTCAGCGAGCTTACGCACTTCGCCGGAGACAACCGCAAAGCCCTTTCCCGCTTCTCCCGCGTGGGCGGCTTCAATAGCCGCGTTCATAGCCAGGATATTGGTTTGGGCGGCTATGTTAACCAATGCCTCATTGGTCTCTTCCAGGAAAGCCGATTGTTCCGCAATATGGGCCAGCTCTTCGCTCAGGTTGTTCAGCATCTTCCGTCCCGCATCGGAACTTTTTGAAAGTTCCCCGGTAGTCTCATTGGCTTTCTTCACCACATTTCGCACCGAGTCAATATCTTTTACCATCTGCTCTATGGATTCAGAAGACCGGGAGATATTTTTCCCCTGAATTTCCACCGCTTCTTCCAGGGAACCGATATAGCGGATAATCTCTTCAACCGAATCGGAAGTCTGATTAACCGAAGACATTTGGGAAGAGGTCTTTTCCTGAACGGTTTCCATATTGCGGTTGATCACCTCAAGGCCGTTTGAAGAATCCTTGATGGAGTTATGGAGATTTTTACCGATGTTGATTTGCCCCAGATGTTTATTATTGATTTCGGCAAGGGTTTTTTTCAGGCTTTCCCGGATAACTCCCAGTTTCTGCTGCACTTCTCCAATTTCATCTTTAGAGCCTTCAGGAATCTCAATATCAAACTTATTGTTCGCCAGGGCTTCCACTTCGCTCATAATAAGACCTATTGGCCTGATGATGAGAACGCTCACCATAATGAAGGCTAAAATGATTCCCAGTATCAGGGATATGATACCGATACACGCCGTGTACAGGACTATCCGGATAATATCGGCAAAAAACTCATCCCGTTCAATGGCGCCCACAAGTATCCATTCGGTATTCGGAACCGGGGCGGCGGCGCCGATATGCCTGCTTCCCTGATACGTATATTCGTCAAACATGTCTTCCCCGCTGATCGCCCGGGCAATGAAATTACCAAGGGTCAGAAGAGAAGGATCCGTTTTGGCTTCTTCTATAGGATTAAACTGATTGTACACCAGTTCAGGGTTCGGATGGCAGACAAATACCCCGCTTTTGTTCACCATGTAAAGATAGCCTGTCTCCCCAAAAGCGAGCTTTGAGGTCATTTCGCTGAGTACCGCCCCGTCTCTTCTGCCGATTAGGGCGCCTAACGTATCCCCGTTTACCACGATGGGGGCGGCAAACATGAGTACCGGTTTTCCGATCACCCGGCTTATAAGAACGTCCGAAACGGCGGTTTTTCCGGACAGCGCCTTTTTCACATAATCCCTGTCCGCCAAATTCGCGGTGGTTCCATCTTTAATATAATGGGCTGTCCCGTCCGGACTGACGATGCCAAAATCCAGGTATCCAAGACGGTCTATATCCGAAATCAGGCTGTCCCGCTGGGTCTCCCAGACCATGCTTTGGGTCCTGACCCTGTTTGCGAGTTCATACAGTACCTTCAATTCCGATTCGATAATGCCTTCCTTGATAAGCTGAACCGTCGCTCCCGCCTGGTTTTGCAGGGACTTTTCAGCGGCATCCTCTACAATACGATTTGTTACTATCACCGCGGTCGTGCCAATACAAACAACGATAAAGAACACCAGGAGCCCGATCCACAATGATATTTTAGCTGATAACTTCATCCCTGTCCCTTAGAAAAACAATTGATCTATTAGGTAGACTCTCATAGAAAAATATAGTACATTAAGTTTTAAAAGAACAGAGATTTTTATAAAATAATCCACAAAGTCGAAGAAGAAGGCCTAATACTCCCTTTTAGCCTTGATATCCTCCTCGCTTGCCTGACGGTTTTGCAACTGCCGGTGCGCCCTTATATATTCCACATATTTTTCAAACGAACGGCTGGACTGAAGGACCTGAAATCCCACCGCGAATTTTTCAGGGGAAGTCCTGGCCCAGCGAACTTCAACCGTAAGATCATCAATACGGTTTATCCCGGCTGATGCCTCAGGAATTATTTGTATGGTATAAGAAGACCCAACGTCCAAACCGGCAAAGGTCTTGCTTTCCATGCAAAATCCGCCGGAACTGACGTTCCGCAGCAATCCCTGGCCTTCAAACCCGTTAATGGCTACCCTTGCAAGGGTGGTATACCGATCCCCCCTGGCCGCCTTATAGAAATCCACGGTCTTTGACTCAACTTCTTTCTTCTTTAAAAACAACATACTTCCTCCTGATTTTGACTAAGCATTTTTAGATTTATCTCTATTCATCCGGCGGCGCCGGATACTGAATATTCTCTAATCAGAAATATAGCGTCTTAAATTTGAAAAAACAGATTTTTATAAAAAAATTTCAAAAATTTGTTCAAGAATCAAGCTAATAACCGTCTCATAGCGCCCCCGGGCAGGATAATTGACAATGCCCCGGAGGGCAGGGGAAACTAAGCCATGTCCCTGAACTGGAAAGAAATCAACCTCATCCTCTCGGAATTGGACCTTCCCGGCTCTCAAATACAAAAGGTGTACCAGAGCGCCTATGACGTACTCACGCTGCAGCTTTTCAAAGGCCGGAGCTTTCTCCTCCTCATTGCCCTTACCCCCGGCGCCTGCCGGCTTCACGAGACCTTCCAGTCCGCCGTTAAGGGCAGCCGGCCCCTGCGTTTTGCCGAATTCTGCAAGTCCCGGATAATAAACGGCTGGATAGAGGAGGCCTTCCAGCTGGGGGATAACCGGATAGTACGGCTCACCATTCGGCAGGGGAAAAACCGGTATCACTGTTACCTGCGCCTCTGGTCCAATGCCGCCAATGTTATTGTCACCGATGAGACGGGGACCGTGCTGGACGCCATGCGCCGCAGCCCCAAACGGGGTGAAATTTCCGGCGGCCATTACGAACCCGCCGATGGCGCTACCGGCGCCGCCACTACCGGTGGTACCGCTGCCGGTAGCGCCGCCGCCGTACCGAAAAAGGAATACTCGGTCCGGGAGCTGCCGGGGCCCGGTTCCTTCAACCAGCGGATCGACGCATGGTACGCCGAACACGGCGGCGCCCTGTCCCTGGAAGCCCTGCGGGAACAGGCCCGGCGAAGCTATGAGGGGAGCATGGGCCGGTTGGAGCTTGCCCTGGAAAGACTGCGGGCCAAAGAAGCGGAATACGAAGCGGCGGACCGGCTCAAGGAATACGGGGACATCATCATGGCCAACCTGGCGCAGATTAAGACAGGGGATTCCTGGCTTGAGGCGGAGAATTTCTACGCCGGCGGGACTATCCGTATCAAGCTGGACCCCAAAAAGAAGGGCGCCGCTCAGGCTGAGGCATACTACGAACAGTACCGGAAGGCAAAGAACGGCTTTGCGGATGTACAGGGGGAAATTGCCGCCGGGGAAGCGGAGCTTTCAAGGCTGCGGGAAACCCTTGGGTCTTTGCTACGGGAAACCAACCCCCTGGTTCTCCACCTGCGGCTAAAAAACAAGGGGCCAAAATCCGGGGTAAATCCGGGGCTAAAGCCAACAGCAGCAGCCGACCGGAAGCGGCCCGGCCTCTCTTTCCGCCGCAAAGACTGGCTCATCATCGTCGGCCGGGACGCTGCGGAAAATGACGCCCTCCTCCGGCGCCACGTGAAAGGCCGGGACATGTGGCTTCACGTCCGCGATTTTCCCGGTTCCTACGTATTCATCAAGCAGCGTTCGGGAAAAACCGTCCCCCTGGACATACTCCTTGATGCGGGGAACCTGGCCCTCTTTTACTCAAAGGGCCGGAACAACGGCGAGGCGGACCTTTTCTATACTGAAGTAAAATTTCTGCGCCGGGCAAAGAACGGTCCCAAGGGGCTGGTCCTTCCCACTCAGGAAAAGAACCTCCATATCAAGGCAGATTCCGAAAGGCTTAAAGAACTGGAAAAGTGCCGCATTGAAAAATGAGGGCTTTATCTGGGGGCAAGCGGCCCCTCTATGATAACCTGAACCATAATCTTCCCCATCAAATAAAATCTTCTTGCAGAGGCAGGGCGACTTATTACATACTAGTATTATAGAGAGGTATTTTATGCGTTCGTCCTTTAATCCGAAAGCCCTTACCGAATTTGCCCGTTATTATGGTTTTCACTATGATATTTATGATCCCGCTATTCTGGTCCGGGATGTGCTATTCGAGATGGAACGGGGTTTGCGGGGACAGAAATCTGTTCTGCCCATGATCCCCTCGTATATCAGCCCTGCGGCCCGGATGCCCCCCGGCAAAGAGGTGATAGCCCTGGACGCGGGGGGGACAAACCTCCGGGCATCCCTCGTACGGTTTACCGCGGACGGAAAGACCCAAACCGAGGGGACGAAAAAGATACCCATGCCCGGAACGCAGGGCCGGATTAACGCGGAGCAATTCTTCGATCAGATTGCGGAAGTTGCCGCTCCGCTTATTGACGGGGCAAAAAAAATTGAAGGGATAGGTTTTTGTTTTTCCTACCCCATGGAGATCACCAGGGAGTCTGACGGAATACTCATGGCCTTTAGCAAAGAAGTGGACGCCCCGGATGTGATCGGTAAAAAAATCGGCGAAGGTCTCAGGGACGCCCTGGTACGGCGGGGGGTAAAAACGCCGGACAGAATTGTGCTGCTCAACGATACGGTTTCAACGTTGCTTTCCGGCATAGTTGATATCCCCCCCGACGGCGGAACCCGTAAAGGGGAGGACAAGTACGGCGTTGAAGGAGGGCCGGTAATCGGTCTTATTTTGGGCACCGGCTTCAATACCGCATATCCGGAGAAGAGTATTCCCAAAATCGGTTTTGAGTCTGAGACAAACCCCCAGATTGTGGTGTGCGAAACCGGCGCCTTCAATCCCCGTTTCCTGGGCCCCCTGGACCGGGAATATGACGCCACCACCAAGAACCCCGGGGTCTACACCCAGGAGAAGGCTTCTTCCGGCGCGTACCTCGGCCCCCTCACGCTGCATGTACTCAAGACCGCGGTAAAGGAAGGGCTTTTCAAATTTAAGAAATCGGACGTGCTTTTGTCCTGGCCCACGCTGCAGACCAAGGATCTAAACGCCTTTATGCAGGCGCCTTTGGCAATGGAAGGCCCGTTGGGGGAACTCTTCGGGCCTGATGAACGGGACGCAATAGCAACCCTGTCGTACCTCACGTCCATCGTAACGAAGCGGGGCGCCCTGCTCGCCGCCGCCGTGGTGGCCGCCATGGTGGAACGTACCGGCGCGGGAAGCGATCCTTTTGTGCCGGTGAGAATTGCCGTTGAGGGGACCACCTATGTGGTATATAAGGGAATGCGGGAAACCCTGGAATCCTTTCTCCACATCATGCTGAACCGGGAAGGCCCCCGCGCCTACGTTATCGCCCCGGTGGAACAGGCCTCCCTTCTGGGGGCGGCGGTAGCGGCGCTGTCTACCTGAGCTATTCTCAGTTTAAACTGAGAATAGCGGCTCATTTGTCCCAATAGCTGGGGATAAATAAAAGTATGACGGTGAAAATTTCAAGCCGTCCGATAAGCATCAAGAAAGAGGCTCCCCATTTTACATAATCCGGGGCGGTGTAAAATATTGTCCCCGATGTTAATGCCCCAAGGCCAAAACCGACATTCCCCAGGCATATTAATGAGGCGTTGAGGGAATCAAATAAGTCCGCGCCGGAACTGCTCACCAATAGAGTTCCTGCTAAAATAAACATATAATACAAAAACATAAAACCGGCTACACGGTAAACAACATCTTTTTTGCCGAGTTTATTGTCCAGCCGGATTGAAAAAACCCCGGAGGGAAACAACTGCCGTTTGAGTTCGTTTCGCGTCTGTTTGAATAAAATTACATACCTGATAACTTTAATGTTTCCGCTGGTGGATCCGGAACAGCCGCCTACAAACATAAGCATAAATATCATAAACCGCGCCAGGGGAGGCCATAAATTGTGGTTGGCTATTCCCAGGCCCGTTGTTGACAGAATTGACGCGGCGTCAAAAAAGGCATAGCGCAGCGTCTTTTCTATCGATCCTACCATCGGAAAAAGCGAAAACGCCACAACAACGGCGGCTATTAGATATATAAGCCCATAAGCCTTTGCCTCGCTGTTGTTAATTATTTCCCGGAATTTTCCCTGTAATAAACGGTATATCAGAACATAGTTAAAACCTGTTATGAACATAAATACTATGCACACATAATCAATAAAAGGCGAATTATAATAAGCGATGCTGTCATTTTTGGTACTGAAGCCTCCGCTTGCCATGAGTGAAAATGAGTGAATCAGGGCGTCAAACCAGTTCATGCCGCCCATCATAAAGAGTACGAACAGAATTACTGTTATAGCGCAGTAAATAAGCCATAGAATTTTTGCCGTATTGGTTACCTTGGGCGTAAATTTTTCTTTCATGGGGCCTGATGTTTCGGCTTTCAGTAATTGAAAGCCCCCCACGCCGAGGAGGGGAACCATTGCCACGGTTAAAACCACAATTCCCATACCGCCGAGCCAGTGGGTCATCCCCCTCCAGAGATGAAACGAAAGGGGCAGAATTTCAACATCGGGAATAATGGTGACGCCTGTGGTGCTGATACCCGAAACGCATTCAAATACGGCGTTTGAAAAAGAAGGAACATATCCTGACAGATAGTAGGGCGCCGCGCCGAGGAGGCTTCCTGTTACCCAGGCTGAACATACAAGAAAAATACCTTCCGCCGAAGTGAAACGGAGTTTTACCTTCCAGGTAAAGAGGAATACCGGCAGAGCTACGGCAAGGCTTACACCCATGGGCAGGGCAAAGGAAAAGACCATTTTATCTTCCCTGTATAATACCGCTGCCAGGAGCGGGAAAATCATGGTTAGGGAAAAAAGACCGAGGAATAGTATGATCAATCTAAGAATGGCAAGCTTTCTCATCGCCTCTATTATTACATAAGTATTATACTTATTTCATCCCCTGCCCTTGACTCACTTCCCCTGAAAAACGAAAATTATGGATATGGGGCAGTTCCAAAACTAACCGGGTTTTGGACAAGCTCTATATAATCATTTTTTGGAGGATTTATGAGCATTATTGAATACGTAGAGGCGCGGGAGATCCTTGATTCCCGTGGGAATCCCACCGTTGAGGTCGATGTGGTTCTGGAAGACGGGTCTCAGGGGCGGGCGGCGGTTCCTTCGGGGGCATCTACCGGCGACTACGAGGCTGTGGAACTTCGGGACGGCGATAAGAGCCGGTACCTGGGCAAGGGTGTTCAGAAAGCGGTGGCGAATGTGAATGATATTATTGCCCCTGAAATTCAGGGACTGGATGCGCTGGAGCAGGTAGATATTGACCGGACTATGATTGAACTTGACGGGACCGAGAACAAGGGCAAGCTGGGGGCCAATGCGATCCTTGGCGTTTCCATGGCCACTGCCCGGGCGGCGGCGAGCTATTTAGAAATACCCCTTTATAAGTACCTGGGTTCTTTCCATGCCAGTCTCCTCCCGGTACCTATGGCGAATATTATCAACGGCGGCAAGCATTCGGATAACAAGATCGACTTCCAGGAATTTATGGTTATGCCCGTGGGGGCCGAATCGATTCGGGAAGCGGTACGCTGGACGGCGGAAGTATTCCATAATCTGAAGAAACTCCTCCATGACGCGGGGAAGAACACCGCGGTAGGCGATGAGGGCGGGTTCGCCCCTGATATCGGCAACGAAGAGGCCTTGGACTATATCATGAAGGCCATTGAAAAGGCCGGCTACAAACCGGGCGAACAGTTTGGGATCGCCCTGGACTGCGCAAGCTCCGAGCTTTACGCCGAAGGGGGCAAGAAGGGCTACAAGTTCTGGAAGTCCAACCCGGATAAACTCTTCAGCGCTCAGGACATGATCGATATCTACACAAAATGGGTGAACAAATATCCGATTATTTCTATTGAAGATCCCCTGGATCAGGATGACTGGGACGGCTATGTGGCCCTCACCAAGCAGCTTGGGGCCAAAGTACAGATCGTGGGGGACGACTTCTTCGTGACCAACACGAAACGCCTTGAAAAGGGCATTGCCCTGGGCGCCTGTAACTCGATCCTCATCAAGGTGAACCAGATCGGCACGATCACGGAAACCTACGAAGCGGTGGAAATGGCCAAGAGGGCGGGTTACACCGCCATTGTGTCCCACCGCTCCGGTGAAACCGAGGACAGTTTCATCGCCGACCTTGTGGTGGGCCTTGAGACCGGGCAGATAAAGACCGGTTCCATGAGCCGTACCGACCGTATCTGCAAATACAACCAGCTCATGCGCATTGAGGACCAGCTCGAAGGCGTGGCGGAATACGCCGGAAAGAAAGCCCTCTACAGCGTTAAGGGTTAATCGTTAACCGTTAGGTTCGGCCGCAGGCACAGCGTCTGCGGCTTTTTTTGTAGCGGATAGACCGTCCCACGTCTCATCAGGGCGCTAAAAATTACCGTTTCATACTATAACTTTTAGATCAAAGTTGTAGTTTTATCTTGCAACTTTTTCAATAAAATTGAAGTATTAAACCGCAGTATTTGATTAAAAGTTGTAGTTTTATCTTGCAACTTTTCTGATAGTCTGTTATACTGATAACTATGGTCAGTATGGAAACCCTTGTCCGGGAATGGCAGGCCCGGCCCTTGCCGGAATTTACCCGGCGGGATATGCGCATGGAAATCCGGGGGAAGCTTGCTACGGCGATAATCGGTATGCGGCGCAGCGGGAAAACCTGGCGGCTTTTTCAGGAGATGGGCCGCCTTGTTGAGGAAGGAATCGACCCGGCGCAGATCCTGTATTTCAATTTTGATGACGGAAGGCTGCTCTCGGGGGGAGAATCGGGTGAAGAACTGCTCAATGA
>JAITNM010000248.1 GCA_031290475.1 Treponema sp.
TCCATGCCGGTGGCATCCATGCCATTTGCGGTTATTCGGGCTATCACCACGGCAGTTAAGTTTTCCAGGGCGGCTTCGCGGGTAAATTTTTCCGCGTCTCCGGCGGCGGTTACCACCGCCATCCGTTCCTGGGACTCGCTTATGGCAAGCTCGGTCCCGTCAAGGCCCGCGTATTTTTTTGGCGCCGCATCCAGGTCTATATCCAGGCCCTCCGCCAGTTCTCCTGCCGCCACCGAAACGCCCCCGGCGCCGAAATCGTTGCAGCGCTTTATAAGAGCGGTCACTTCCGGTTTACGAAAAAGGCGCTGAAGTTTCCGTTCTTCCACGGCGTTCCCCTTTTGCACCTCCGCGCCGGACTTTTTCACCGATTCTCCGGTGTGGGCCCTGGACGACCCGGTGGCCCCCCCGATACCGTCACGGCCGGTCTTGCCCCCCACGAGGAGCACCAGGTCCCCGGGAACCGGCTCTTCCCGGCGCACCCAGGCCGCCGGGACGGCGCCGATTACGGCCCCCAGTTCCAGGCGCTTGGCGATAAAGCCGGGGTGGTAGAATTCCGATACCTGCCCGGTGGCAAGCCCGATCTGGTTTCCGTAGGAGGAGTAACCCGCGGCGGCCTCCCGGGCTATTTTAACCTGGGGGAGTTTTCCATCCAGAGTTTCTGTCAGGCTTTTGCGGGGATCGCCTCCGGCGCTGACCCGCATGGCCTGGTACACATAGGCCCGGCCGGAAAGGGGGTCCCGGATGGCGCCGCCCAGGCAGGTAGCGGCCCCGCCGAAGGGTTCAATTTCTGTGGGGTGATTGTGGGTCTCGTTCTTGAAGAGGAGGAGCCAGGGCTCTTTGGCGCCGTCACTGAACCCGGCTTCGACTTTTATGGTACACGCGTTGATTTCCCCGGATTCATCCAGATCCGGAATAAGCCCCCGTTTTTTCAGAACCCTGGTCCCGATAGTAGCCAGATCCATGAGGGTGCGTTTTCTGTTTTTTACCCCTTTGCCGTATACCTCCTCACGGGCTTGCCCGTACAGGGCCAGGGCTTTTTTTAGACCGGCCTCTTCCGGGGAGGCAATTGCCGGGCCCTCAATGCGGATCTCATCCAGCGCCGTGGTAAAGGTGGTGTGGCGGCAGTGGTCCGACCAGTAGGTGTCCAGGATACGCAGTTCAGTCAGGCTGGGATCCCTCGGGCGTCCCGGGCCTTCGTTTTTAAAGTAGTCTTGGCAGAAAATGAGATCTTCGCCGCTCATGGTAAACCCGTAGTCCGCCCTCATCCTGGTGAGCTCTGCGTCATTTGCCTTAATAAAGCCCGCTAGTACCGGGACGTCTGGAATACCGGCCTCTTCCGGCTCAAGGGATAAAGGCAGTCCCGGCGCCGCTTCCCGGGAATCCACAGGGTTGATTAAGTAGCGCTTTACCCCGTCCAGGGCCTCGCCGGAAATGGGACTGCCTTCCGGTTCCAGGATAAATATCCGGGCGCTCCGTACCAGGGGTTTTACCCCGGTAACCAGCTCCGCGCACTGCGCCGCGGAATCCGCCCGCTGGTCGTATTGGCCGGGCAGGTACTCAATAGCAAGGACCCGCGCCCCCTCCGGCAGGATCGGGGATTCACCGTAAAACACCTGATCGCACTGGGGCTCTGAAAGGACCAAATCCACCACTCGCCGGAACTGTTCCCCGTCCAGGCCCGCAACATCGTAACGGTTGAGGCGCCGGAGCCCCTTAAGGCAGGAGAGTTCCGGATACCGGGTCCCAAGAAAATCCGCCAGTTCCGATTGCAGCCGCCGGGCCTCAATGTCAAACCCGGATTTTTTTTCAACAAATACCCTTTTTATAGAAGAACCGCCCGGCATGAACACCCCTTAAGCACCGACCAAGTCTAACGGTTAAGGTTTTGTTCCGCAAGGCGGATAGGGTCAAAAATGACGTAACCGCCAATTCGGTAGAGGACTGGAAGGAAATCGGAAGCAGCCTATTATAATTCTTTACCCAGCCGAATTTTTTTTAAAAAAGGTAACTATTCAATCGCCCTCTTTTTGGCGATATTTAGAGTTAATGTTTGAGTACGGTACTATAACTTTGCTATCCGTCGGTTTGCAGATAGTCATGGAATCCTTCGAGTGTGGGTATTACACTTTCACCGGCCCGGTTAGGGTTATTCGGAAGTCTGGTTTAATTGGTAAAGGCCATTTTTGCTTATGACCCTAGGCGGAATCGAACCGTCAACCTACTCCTTAGGAGGGAGTCGCTCTATCCATTGAGCTACAGGGCCGTTTATATAACCATAGCATAAATAGGCTTTCTATGAAAGCCTCTAGAATCGCAGTAATTCATTTTAGGACTCTTTGACCCAGAAAAATCCTAAAATCTTGAAATTTGAGTTACTTGATCCCCTGAATCATCTATTTTTTTATACATTTTTGTTGATTCGGAGTATTTTTTGGCAAGCGGTTCAATGCGCCCTCCGTCTGTACCGCCACCCGTCTTGTTGAAATATGGCAAATGGCATATATTAACAAACAACAGGACTCCCCGCACCTCCTAACTGTGTGTCCTAGGGGAGGTTTTTTTATGAATCAAGTTAAACCATTTCTCGCGTATTAATGAAGGAAGCAAGGAAATGAAAACAGATGTGCAGGCGCAGATAACAACAATTAAAGATATTATTGTTCAGACTATCCCGGTAGAACAGATATATTTATTTGGTTCTTATGCGTATGGAACGCCCAGGGACGATTCAGACCTGGATTTTTATGTGGTAATGAAAGATGATGCACCGTATCAGGAGATTGATGCGGAAGGAATTTTGAATAATGCGGTGAGTGGCAAGAAATCTATGGCAACCGATATACTTGTAATTAAAAAAGCACGGTTTGATTATCGGCGTTCTGCGGCAACGTTTGAGCGGGAAGTTGCCAATAAAGGGGTGCTGTTGTATGGGTGACCAGATGACAGATCTGGATTCTGCGCGGGAGTGGCTTCGCTTTTCGCAGATGGATTTAAGCAGTGCTGAATACCTTTTATCCATGCGCCCTTGTCCTGCTGAAATAATCTGCTATCACTGCCAGCAAAGCGCGGAAAAAGCTTTAAAATCAATACTTATTCTTAATTCTATTTTTCCACCAAAGATTCACAATCTAAAAGAGCTATGTAACCTTTGTAAATCTTACAGCACTAGCCTTGAAGTTATCGAAGAACAGTGTGCAAATCTTAACAAGTATAGTATTCGCCCCAGGTATCCTAGAGAAATTGAGATAACCGACACACAGTTGCAAGAGGCCATTACGGATGTAAAAATGGTGTTTGAATATGTTAAAGGTTTATTCCCGTCCGATGCCGACCACCATCACCTGATATAATTACCCGATCCTAAGTAGCTTGTCATTTCCCTTGTCCGAAGATCACGCAAATGAAGTATAAAAGAGGCTATGGTTCCGTTCCTCCGTCCTGTCAGATATGGGCAAGGCCTATGATGATTCCCGCCTGGGCGATCAAATACGTTGTCATTACCGCCAAATGCCCGAAGCGGGGGAAGCGCCGGAAGGCGTAATAGGCCAGGATAAAGTCGGAAATCAGGAAGAAAATGCTTCCCCCAAAGATCGCCCCACCCAGGATGTCTTTTCTGTAGAGCAGGAGACAGAGGCTTGAGATCCCCAGAGCTTCCAATGCCAGAATATAGCAAAAGCCGGGGATCAGAAATAGTTTGGGGGGATGGATAATGCGCATACTTGTAAAGGCCAGGATGAGGCCTATAATAATGGCAACGGCAAGGGCGGAATAATAAACGGTACCGATAAATTGCCGGATGGACCAGGTATAGCAAAGATGACCCAACAGAAAACCCAGAATACCAAGCATAAAGCGGATCTTCCGTTCTTTCTTGATGAGGAAAATATCCCCTGCCCAGCCCAGGAGCCCGGCCAGAGCCACAGGCCAGAGAAAGTGTTCCGCCGCAAAAAAGTAATAGATCACCAGGGCCGGCATGAGCAGCGCCTTGGAAATTTTACGGAGTTTTCTTGAACCGTAGATCAGGGTGAGAATATGAAAGGCAGTTGTCCCCGTAAATAGACCAAGAAAAAAGTACTTCAAAATCTGTTATTCTTTTATGACCAGAATTTCTTTAAAACCGGCGTATCCGCAGAATTGGGCGACCTGGGGGATATCCACACCGTAAACGCCGGTCAGCACTATCCGTGTGGTGTCTCCGTTTGGTTCGGCTGTCAGGCTGAACCCGTTTATACCCGTAAGTCCTACTGTTACAAGGCGATTATAGGCTTCCTTTGCGTTCACATCAGCCTTGTACGCGCCAACTTGCACCCGGTAGGTTTGGTAATTATTCGGGCTTGCAATTTGAGGTTTAACCCTTGCCGGCTCCTGGGTATAGTCCGGTTTCCAGACTGGGGACTGCGCCAGCTGCCTCTCGGGCGTTACATTTCCCCGTTGGAGGGGGACTTGCTGGACAATAGCCGGTGGCGGCGGTGGCGGCGCCGCAAACTGCCGGGGAACAGCAATCTGCTGGTGGGCGGTAACCTGCTGAGGCGCGACGGCCTGGCGGGGGGAAGCAACCTGGCGAGGCGCACCGGTTTTATCTGAGTTGACTATCGTGATGGAATTCTCCCGTCCGGAATAGGATCCATTTTTTTGGGAGTCTGATTCAAGGCCCTGGACAAAAACTTCGCCATGAAAATTCGCCTGGTAATAAATCATTAGATGAGGTTTCGCCCCGCTAAAATCAATAATGAATTTTTTTCTATCCACTATGGCATAGCTTAAATCATAACGATTTTCCATTTTGTCCAGTACAAATCCCAGGGCAACGGTTTTTTCATTATCAGGGAATGCTATTTCAAAGATATCGCTGCGGCCCGGATCGTTGGCAAGAGCCCCTCGCTGTTCGGGATCAAACTTCGTGGGGGTAGCAAAATTGGTTTCTTCCACTACAACTTCCCCGTTTTTAATATCCAGTTTTCTTTTTGGCTCTTCAATCTGCAATAAGATAGGCATGGAAACATAATAGTACAAATCATTAAGGCTTCTGTTGGCATCCATTATCTGGGCGACGATTTCCGGCGTTATGGATATCTTGCGGGCGGCCCGCTCATTCTTTTCCGCTTCCGCCGCCTTATTTGCCTCTGCTTCCGCTTTTTTTTCCGCTTCCGCTAATGCCGCCCGGGTCTTTTGCAGTTCTTTTTGATTAGTATCCAATTCTTCAAGGGCTTCCTCTAGTTCTGTCTGGGCTGCCCTCAATTCCGCCGGATCGGCGCCCCATTTTTCCAATTCCGCCACTTTATCCTGAAATGCCGCAATCTCTTTACGCAAGGAAAGCTCTTTACGGTACTGTTCGTCCTCTATCCTCTGGATTTCTATAAGATCGGCAAGCTGTTGATCCGTCCGTCCTTCTTCCCGGTACATTTCGTAAAAATCCTGAGAGAGCGTTCTTATATCATTTTTTACCGCTCCTGAATCTTGTTCCATTTGACCCAGGGTGGGAGTGGACGACCTGCGCAGCAGGGTTACGGTGATCGGGTTGTTCCTGCCGGCCTGTAAATCCTCCGTAGCGGAACCTTCGGCGTACAGGACCCTGGTCCTGCTGTTAAAAGCCTGCACCTTTATATTCCAACGGCCGGCCTCAAGGGGTAGCGTTAAAACCGTCACACCCGTGACATTATGGGTTTGGCTGCCTGAAGGGCCGTTTAGGGACACCCGGTATGTAAGGGTCTGTAACACGGACGGATTGGGGGGGTCGGCCGCCCGGCCGGCGGCAATGTTCAGGTTCAGCGTAAGGGTCGCGATGCGGCCGGCCCCTCCGCCTCTCAATTCCGGAGGACCGGAATTCTGAACTGCGCTCTGGGTATCCTGTGAATATACGTCTGCCGAAACAACCGCGATAAGCAACAACAAGGCCAGGATTAGGCGTTTCATGCTCTCCTCCTACCTTGCGTCAATGTCTTGTTGTAAATTGAATATTCGCTGTTGAGCGTCCGCTAATTGCTGCTGCAAGCTCAGATTTTCTCTTCTTAAACGGACCAGATCGGCCTGAGCCCTGGACAGCTCCTGCATTGCGGTATTCCGCTGCTCAAGGGGAGCGTTTTTACCATATTCAGCAATCCTGTAGCTTAAATCCTCAATATCCCTTTTAAGCTGATCCCGTTCTTGTTTAAGCGTCTGGATTTCCCGGGACTGTTCCGTAATTTGTTCATTTAATACGATTGTTCTGGTAACACATCCGCTTATAAGAAGTATCACGGAGAACAGCAGTGAAATCAGTTTGATCCGCTTCATACTTAAAGCTCCTTCCACACGCGATCATTGGCCCGCCGTTCTTCCCCTATTTACCCCGATGTAATCGGCGGACAGCGGCGCCGGACACAAAAAGGCGATCAACTCAGATCCCCAATTATATGTTTATTTTCGGCAAAAAATTGAAAAAAATCCACACATTGTTGAGGTTTTTTAGTTAGAGTTTGCCAATAATGTAGACACATTATTGACAAACTACCTTGAAAACCGCATTTGCATATGCAAATGCAAGGTCTGTCCATACAGTAACCGGCTTTATGGACAGACACTAGTTAATCAGTATTGTCCCAGGAATTTTTCCAGCTCTTTACGGTCTATACCCCAATTCCGTCCGAACCGGGCAAAGAGATTTTCCGCCAAATCCATGAATTTTTCGAAAACCGGTTCTCCGGGGGGGAGAAACCGGGGGACCAGGACGGGGAAGCTGCCCCTGTTTACCATGAGTTCCCAAAACCGGGCAAAATTCCGGAGCCGGTCCAGGGAAGCGGCGTTAAGGGCGGCGGTTTCCCGGACTTCATAGGGCGGTTCCGGGGAAAAGATCATGCCGTATTTTCCGTTCCACCCTGCCAGGGGTGTTCCCGGGAGGCGTTTAAGTATGCCGAGCTGAATCTCCGCATGGGGGCCTTCCCGGGGAGAGGCGTTCCGGCGGGGAACGGACAGGGCCTGCCAGAGCCGGTCAAAGCCTTTCCCGAAGGAACTGAGATCCTCCCCGGGAAGACCGGCGATAAGGTCCGCGTGGATAATGGCATTGGTTTCCCGGCGTAGAAATTCCAGCGCCGCAAGCTCCGCTTCCGGATTGCTTGCCCTGCTGATAAGGGCCGCCGTCTCCCGGTTAAAGGTTTGAATCCCCAGTTCCAGCCTGAGGCTCCCGGGGGGGAAACGGGTGAGCGCTTCCCGCAGCTCCGCCGGGAGCAGGGAGGGAACTATTTCGAAGTGAACGTAAAGGGCGGCGCCCTGGACGCTGCGGTCCTGGGCGCTACGGCCCTGGGGATTTTCCCGGCCTTTCATTTTATTGGAGAAAAAGTCCATGATCCGCCGGGCCCGGCGGGTGTTCAGGTTGAAACTCCGGTCCAGGAATTTGAAGGCCCTCGCCCCCTTTTCAATCAGGGAGGACATCTCTTCCAGGAATTGTTCCAGGGGGAATTCCCGTACTTCTTTTTCTACGGCGCTCAGGCAGAAAGCGCAGCCAAAGGGACAACCCCGGGAAGCTTCAACGTAGACGAGCTTCCGGGAAAGGTCTTCTTCGGTGTAGAGCCGGTACCCGCTTTTAATGGCGGCAAGGTCCGCCGGCTCCGCTTCAATGAATTTCCCCCGCACCTGTTTTACCGAAGGAAGATCCGCCACTAATGACAGGGATGCTGTCTTTTCAAGAGGGGGACCGGGAACCGGAGGTTCGACGATCCTCCGGTTCCCAGTTGGGGTTCCAAGCAGGATGGCGCAGAGATCCCGGAACACAAGCTCCCCGTCCCCCCGGATGATCCACTCAGCATAACGCAGTATTTCCGCGTCTGTATCAAGATGGGAAACTTCGGGCCCTCCCAGGATAACAGCAGGCCTCGGCGCTTCTTCCCGGCCCCAGGCCGCATCAAGGGTTTTGAGCAGTTCCAGTACGGCGCGGTGGTTCCAGATGGAAACCGAAATGCCCAGAATCCGGGGCCGGGCCGCCAGGACAGGCGCGGTCTTTTCTTCCGGGGGCTGGCGCAGGGCAAACTCCAGAATTTCAGCATATATTTCGTATTCCCCAAGATTTGCCTTGAGGAGCCGCAGGGCCAGGGAGGGGTGTATCCATTTGGCATTGATGGTAGTAAGAAGAATGGGAACCTGTTCCATGGCCGGCGGAAGGGGTGTCAGATCCTGCTGTTCCCGGCAGCGCCAAAAAGCCCCAGGGTGCCGGTGGTCCATTCTTCCCGGGCTTCCATGACAAGCTGCTCAACTTCCCGCCAGTTTTCGGCCCGGGGGCCGGGCAGGAGGCGGTTGGTGGAGTTTGAAAACACAACGGTTCTACAGCCGTGCTCCCTGAGGCGCGTAATATTGGAAGGGGCGTCGTCAATGTAGACATGTGCGCCCACAGCATCCTTGTCGTTCATAAAACAGAGATCCCAATAGGGAATGTCGTAGTTATCCAGCCAGTCCACCGTCTGGGTGATTGAGGTACGGTGGGAGTATTTGAGGAAGAGCCGGTGGGTGATGATGCGGATGCGGATACCCCGGTTGGAGAGTTTCCGCAGAACCGCGGGGGCGTCGGCAATGGGCTCCATGTCCCGGAAGAGGTCCCGCTGGGTAACGGCAAAGCGGTGCAGACGGTCGTAACCGCCGTATTCGGCAATGCCCCACTCGTCAAGGCCGAAGCTTACCTCCGGCGTAAGGGCTTCCAGGGGCTTTCCGAGCCATTCCGCGGCGATACGCCGCATGGCGCCGTAGAAATCGCCTACGACCCCGTCAAGGTCCACGCCCAGAATAAAACTGTTCTCGTCCATAAATTCCCTGCCGCTGCAGTAAGAGTATTTCTACTCTTTCTGTTTTGAAATGAGGATAACCATGCTCTGCCCCGCCATCGAATAGTGATCCTGAAAGAAAAGGGGCTTTTCCTTCCCCGCCTCGCAAATATCATCCGGAGAAGCAAGATTTGTGTCCACTGCCAGAACCCAGGTTTTTCCTTCCAAAGGCTCGGAGATTTCAAAATCCACCGTTTTCCTGCCCGAATTGAGCATAATAAAGAAATCGTTGTCGTCCTTGTCCGCAAGAATTTCCGCTTTGCTTCCGTCAATTCTCAATCCCAGACAGGTGCTGCTTTCGTCCCAACCGGGATGATCCCCTTCTTCATTAAACCAGGTGATGTCGGGAATGGCGTTGTAGTTTCCGTCCCGGCCTGAATAAAATTCGGGACGCATAAACGCCGGATGCCGCAGGCGGAAGAGGATCATCTCTTTTACAAACCGGAACAGCCCGGCGTTCTTTTCCAAAAGGGACCAGTCGTACCAGGAAATTTCGTTATCCTGACAGTAGGCGTTGTTGTTTCCCCTTTGGGTCCTGCCGATTTCGTCCCCCCCCAGCAGCATCGGTGTTCCCTGGGAGATGAGCAGGGTGGCGAAAAAGTTTTTAAGCTGCCGTTCCCTGACGGATTCAATAACGGGATTTACCGAAGGACCTTCAAAGCCGTAGTTATAACTGTTGTTGTTATCCGACCCGTCCCGGTTCTCTTCGCCGTTTTCCCCGTTATGCTTCCGGTTGTAGCATACCAGATCCCGCAGGGTAAAACCGTCGTGGCTCGTAATAAAATTTATCGAATGGAAGGGCTTTCTGCCGTCCCTGAGGTACAGGTCCGAACTGCCCGAAAGCCGGGTCGCCAGGTGCCGCATTTCCCCGCCGTCCCCCCGCCAATAGCGGCGGATTTCATCCCGGTAGCGGTCGTTCCACTCGGCCCAGCGGCCCCCGGGGAACCAGCCCACCTGGTAGGCGCCCCCGGCGTCCCAGGCCTCGGCGATAATTTTTGTCTGACTTAAGATAGGGTCTTCCGCGATCCGTTCCAGCATGGGGGGATTTTCCATAAGCATTCCATGCCGGTCCCGGCCCAGGATGGAACCCAGGTCGAAGCGGAAGCCGTCCACATGCATTTCCATCACCCAATAGCGCAGGCAGTCTATGATAAAGGTGCGCACCACGGGGTGGTTGCAGTTTACCGTGTTACCGCAGCCGGAGAAATTTTTGTAGTACCGCTTGTTTTCGTCCAACATGTAGTAAATGCTGTTGTCTAATCCCCTAAAAGAGAAAGTCGGCCCCAGTTCGCTCCCCTCGGCGGTGTGGTTAAACACGATGTCCAGGATCACCTCAAGCCCCGCCTTGTGCAGTTCCCGCACCATCTCCTTGAATTCCCTGACCTGGCCTCCCGGACCGGCGTCATAGGCATAGGAGCCTTTTGGGGCAAAAAAGGAAACCGTGGAATAGCCCCAGTAGTTTACCAGGGGCTTCCCGGTCCGGGGATTGACCCGGGGAATTTCCCGCTCGTTGAATTCCTGGATGGGGAGAAATTCCAGGCTGGTTACTCCCAGCTCCTTGAAGAAGGGGATCTTTTCGATTACACCCTGATACGTGCCCTTATGGGCTACGTCCGAATTAGGCGCCTCCGTGAGACCCTTCACATGGGTTTCGTAGAGGACGCTGAGGCGCAGGGGGTAATTGAGGGGCACGTCCCCCTGCCAGTCAAAATCATCATCATCCACCACCACGCACTTGGGCTGGGTGTAGAGATCGTCCTTTTCGGAGAAGGAGAGATCCTTGCCGGGGTCATCGGACTTGTAACCCATACAGGCGGAGAGGTCCCAGTTGTCCAGGGAGGTGAGCGCCTTGGCGTAGGGGTCCAGCAGGGACTTGTGGGGATTGAACCGGAAACCCTGCTGGGGAAGATAGGGCCCGTTTGCCCGGTAGAGGTAGAGGGCCCCCGCTTTAAGGCCCGGTATATGGCAGTGCCAAATGTCCCCGGTCCGGTTCCGTTTGGGATCCAGTTTGATTTCCGCAATGGGATTTTGGAGATTGGCCCCCTCAAAGAGCGCCAGGGTGATGGAGCTCGCATAACGGGCGAAGATTGAAAAATTAACCCCCATAGGAGTTACGGAGGACCCCATGGGCAGGGGCTTTCCGGTTTCAACAGAGAGGGGCATAAAATTCAGTATACTCCATAAATTTAAACATATCACCCTTTTGGCTGTACCGATAGGGCTTCCCGGAATAATTCGACAAAACGTTCAGGGCTGACATTTTTAGCCCCCAGCTTTTCCTTGTAATCCAGGGGCATACCCAGGTCCCAGAAAGCGAACCCCCGATCCTTAAGGTAATGCCCGGCAAGGAGCATTTGCACAGTACCGGCGGAATTCTCCTCGTGGTACCCCGAATAGCTGGTATAAACCCCCCCGGTTGCCACCCCGAATTCCCCTGCCCGGAGCTTCCCCTCCCGGTATACCCCAAAGGAAACCGGCCGCACCGGACAACGAGGCAGCTTCCGGATCTGTCTGATGCTTTCCCGCAGGGGCGGGGTAAGCCAGTCCTCGCCGTGAACCTCGGCGCAGCGTTCAAGGATATAGTCAAAATCAGTATCGTACCGGAGTTCATACCGGGAAAAGAGGCGTTTGGCGCTCTTGGTTTCATGAAGATCTTCCCAGAAAAGGAGGGACCGTACCAGGTGGAGCTTGGGGAGCAGAAAGTACTGTTCCGTTGCCGCCGGACCGTTTTCCCCGCCTTCGCCCTTCTCTTCAAAGGACGCGGACATGACCAAAAAACCCGCCGCCATCATACCGGCGATAAAAAGGGGATCAAAATCCAGGGCCAGACAAAAATCCTGGTCGTATTGGGTTAAGAGCAGCCCGTCTACCACCAGGGACGGATCATCCCCGGGCTTTAAAAAGGCATGGCCTGATTGGGTATAGCGGAGGTACCGTAACCCCACGGGAAGACTCCTTAAAATTTTTTTGGTTTTTTTTAATATAAGACGCCTGCCGGTTTGAGCAGTCAGTAAATAATTAAGATATTATATCATCTTTGCAGTCAATTGTCACGCTTTCCCCGGCGTGTTGTCAATCACGTCATTGCTTTCGGTAACATTTCTATTTGAGGCATTTCGAGGCTGTTCCTCGTAGTAATAGCTGAACATCGTGGTTTCAAGATAGATTTTCAGTTTGTCCATAATCCTTATTTCCTTCTTGCCCGGCATTGTCTAAGGCCGGAAAATCCGAAGAGTCGATCGTGGGCTTATCTCTGCTTACTGTTTGGCAGAAAGAATTCTAACGAAGAACGGGAAAGATTTCTGAAATGGAGCTGGTTTAGAAATTCAACAAACACCGCTTTGTTTTCATGGATTACGAGGTCAACAGATTGGGTATGCAAGGCTACACAAATAAGAAAATAGGCAAAATATTCGTTGAAATACGCCTGAATATATGCTTCCGGGGGCGGATTTTTACTTGATTTAAATCCAAGATGAAAGGGCTTTAAGACAGAAAACCAGTACAGAAGAACCGATGCCTGCCGTTCAATATATGGGCGTTCTGACGGAACTTTAAACCCAAATTCCGCTCCCTCAAGGATGATCTGCTCAAGCCGTTCTCGCTGAACAGTGTCAAGGCCAGTATCCACATCCCTTATTTTTGCGCTTATACGCCGGAATCCATATATATCACGGGAATAACGAGTAAGGACTGCCAATAATGCGGGATAGTCGATAAGCGGCTTGCACTGGGAAAATGAACTATCCTGGCTTACAAATCCGGCATATACCACTTCCGCCAGGTCTTTAATCCGTTTGGCAACGGTCACTCTATTTCTCCGCTTGAATTGCCCTTGCTCAAAAACATACCCCGCCTCATTATCATGCTCATAAACCACGTCCTGAAACAAGGCATAATAACAGTCCTGCCGGTTCGGAAACAACGAATCAAACGAACTCATAGGGTGTTATGTCTTTAATGCAGAAAGAATTTTTTCCGTGAGGCCACTTGCGTAATCGTCAAGAGAATCATTGCATGGTACACAGGCGGAAGATAATACCGGATTGGGGTTGTTTTTCGTCCGTTCGTAAATATCCGATGGGAAAAAAGCCTCGTCATTCAAATCAACAGCCAGATCGTTGAAATAAGAAGTGTCTTTCATGGTACTCCCTGAACGCATAGCATAAACGCTATACATCCTACCCATACGGATAGGACAAAAGCCCGCCTGCTATTACTTTCCGGTCTCATCGGTTTCTTCAGGGTAAGGGGGCAAATACAATATATATAAATATATCGGTAACCCCCTGCTCTAGTCAAGTACGGTACGGGTTTGGACTATACCCCATTAGGTAGACACCTGGAATGAACCCAATGCCCAGGACACGGTCACTCTTAAATCCAAGGAGGAAAGCGGGATGTGGAATGCCTCGGTTCAGGACTTTACTACGGCTGCCTAAATGCCCCCAAAAAGAAGTTGCACCCGGCTTTTGATCCGTATTTGACAATAGCGCCTATAAAGCATTACAATTTAGCCATACGCTTATAGACGGGATGGAATGGGATTGCAAAGCGATTAATCACGGCCCGCCGGGCGGCCAGGGGTAAGTATGAAAAGGAATATGCTGATTGTCTGTATAATTACGCTGTTTTTATTTTCATGCGCGGATGTTTGCGCGCCCGGCAGCCTGGGAGGCTATGAAGAATCGGGAGAAAAATCCGCCGATGTTTATGTAACTCCAGGCGGTTCAGAGTTCCATACCTATACATGCGCTACAATCAAAAATTCAAGAAAAACATCCCTAAGCCGTGAACAGGCCTACTCAAGATGCTATGCTGCTTGCAGTGTCTGTAGGCCATAGCCCCCTCACCCCCCTGCCCTGCGGCGTATTGACCAAAAAGCAGGATTTTTCTATACTGATGCCTATTATATTGATCTCATTGAACTTTTATATAGATGCGCCGTTTTGGTGGCCAAGGAGCTGATGTTATGAAGAGGACTTATCAACCCAGCAAGGTAAAACGCAACCGGAAATTCGGATTCCGGGCCCGGATGAAGACCCGGGGAGGCAGGCTTGTTTTGAAGCGCCGCCGCGCCAAGGGGCGGCTTAAATTGACCATATCGGACGAGAAAAAGCCCTATTAATCCCGTAAAGGAAGATTTCCGCTTTAGGCGGAAAGAGCATTTAAAGGGAAGGGAGGATATCCGGGGGGTATTTAAGAAAGGACGGGTTGTATCCTGTCCCGGAGCCAAGTTGTTTATCCAAAAGAACGATTTGCCCCACAACCGGATGGCTTTTACTTTTATACGTAAATATGGTAATGCGGTGGAACGGAACCGGGCCCGGCGTTTAAGCCGGGAAGCGTACCGGTTGATTCGGAATTCACTCAAGACCGGGTTTGATATGGTTTTATTGCTCTACCCGGGCAAGGATGTTTTCGATACCCGGATTGAACAGCTTAAGATTTTATTTTCTAAAGCAGCCGTTTCAAAGGATTTACCGGCCGCAGAACAAGGGAGGCGCTGATTAGCCTCAAGTTAATCAGCGCAGCCCAAGGATCTTCCGGTACATAAAATGATCGATTTTTGGCGCCTTGTGAGAAAATTACCCCGAATGTGGGCTCTGCACAGTATGTTGCTGGCAATACGGTTCTATCAGCGGGCAATTTCGCCTCACTTTCCATCCAGTTGCCGGTATTATCCGACCTGTTCCGCCTATGCTTATGAAGCGATCCGGGTCCATGGTATTTTCCGGGGGCTGTATTTAGGGGTTAAACGGATACTCCGCTGCCACCCGCTGCACCCCGGCGGGTATGATCCGGTGCCGGATCGCCCAGCCGGGCGGGGTATACTTGAAGCTTCGCGGTATGATCCCCGGGAACAAAGAAACATGGGAGGGGGGTAATACTCCGTAAGCATCCCAGTTGAAGGAATTGTCATGGAAAAAAATACGATAATCGCCGTAGTGCTGTCGATTGTGGTTTTAATTGGGTTTTATTTTGTTCAGGGGATATTCTTTCCGCCTCAACAGCAGGCGCCCCTGGAACAGCCGGTTTCTTCCGCTCCGGTCCAGCCGGCAGCCCCGGGCGACAGCCCTGCGCCGCCGCCCCTCCCCTCGGGAACCCCGGTAGTTGGGCTGGATCCTGTTCAGGACGCTTCAGTTGCAGCACAACAGGTTGTGGTAGAAACCAGGCTGATCCGGGTGGAACTCACCAATGCCGGGGGGGATGTGGTTTCTTTTAAGCTCAGGGAGCATCTGGACGGCGAGGACTATGTGGACATGATCCTCTCCACTCCGGAGACCAGGGCCAAGGCCTTTTCCATCGCCTTTGGGAACCTTTACGCCCCGCCGGTAGATACCCTTTTCTTCGTGAACCGCATTTCGGATTACATAGTAGAATTTTATCAGGATTTCTCTTTTTCCGGGGATAATACGAATAAATTCAGGCTCACCAAACGGTATACCTTTAGCCCTGATGAGTACATGTTCGAGCTCACCGTAACCCTGGACGGGGATTACTCCATCCCGCCCCTTAATTTTTCCGGCGTTGCCTATACCCTCTGTTTTGGGCCTCAGATTGGTCCCCGGTTTGATACCCTGGACGGCCGTTACGATTACCGGCGTTACTACACCTACGCCAACGGTAAGAGGAAGGAAGAAAAGATCAAGGAAAACGCCCAGAGCATCATCACCTCCCGGGTTTCCTGGGCGGCTATCGCGGGGAAGTACTTTACCTTTATTGCCGTCCCCGACGCAACCCAGTACGAACTGGCCTTTTCCGCCAAGGCGGAACCGGGTATTTCCGCAGCCTCCCGTTTTTACATGACCCGGCCCGCCCTCGCCGCGTCCAAGACCACCGATACCTACCGGTTCTACATGGGACCTAAAAGCCAGGGCGCCCTGGCGGCCTACGATACGGGAACCAACAGCTTTAACCTGCGGGACATGGATCTTGCCAAGGCCGCCAGCACGAGCGGTATTCTTTCTCCGGTAGAAGCGGTGCTCAAGTGGTTCCTCTCGTTGTTCTACAAGATCGTTCCCAATTATGGGGTGGCAATAATGCTGTTGACCTTGCTTGTTAAGGCGCTGCTCTTCCCCCTTACTAAAAAAGGATCGGAAGCAACACTGCGCATGCAGAAATTGTCGCCCAAGATCAAAGAGATACAGGAAAAGTACAAGGATAAACCCCAGCAGATGAATGCGAAGATGGCGGAACTCTACAAAGAGGAGGGCTACAACCCCATGTCGGGATGCTTCCCCCTGTTGATACAGTTCCCCATTTTCATCGCAATGTACAACCTTTTCAATAACCACTTCGATCTCCGGGGCGCTATGTTTATTCCCGGCTGGATTCCCGATCTGTCGGTGCCGGAGTCGGTGTTCAGCTTTGCCCCCCACAAGCTGCCTTTCCTGGGCTGGAGCGATCTCAGGCTTCTGCCCTTCATCTATGTGGGTTCCCAGCTTTTAATGGGCAAGGTCACCCAGACCCCGGATCAGCAGGGGAATTCTCAGATGAAAATGATGCTTTATGTAATGCCGCTTATGTTTTTCTTCATTCTGTATAATGTGCCTTCAGGATTAACGGTGTACTGGATTATGACCAATTTTTTATCCCTGGTACAGCAGCTGGCTATTAACAAATACCTCAAGAAAAAAAAGGCGGCTATGGGAATTGAAACAGCCCCGTCGCAGCCTGTGATAGTGCCCCCTAAGGCAAGACGCAAACACAAATAAGGCAATTTCAATCGCGAGGAGCGGATTATGATATATGAATTTGAAGGTCGTACCGAAAAAGAAGCAATCGATCGGGCGACGGAAGAGCTGGGGCTTGAAAAGGATGAGTTTGATGTAGAAATCCTGGAAACCCAGCGTTCAGGTTTATTCAAGAAAGGTTTTGTGCGCATCAAAGTCCATACTGATAAGCCGGTTCAAAATGGAACAGCCCACGGCAGAGGCGTTTCGGGATCTTCTTATAACGAAGACGGGGAAGCGCCTCTGCGGGAACGGGAGTCCCGCAGTCAGCCGGTCTATGGAGACCCGGCGGCTAAGAATGATTTTGAGCGGAAGATGATCGATTTTGTGGCGGAATTGATTCATCACATGGGATACGACGGGACAGTATCTGTTCTTTTTCGGGAAGAGCATAAGATCGGACTCAAGATCGATTCCGACAGTTCTTCTATTCTGATTGGGAAGAAGGGAAAGAACCTGGACGCCCTGCAACTTCTGGCCAATATTTACGCCGGACGTCAGGGCAGGGAAGATGTGCGGGTTATTCTGGACAGCGAAAATTACCGGATACGCCGGGAAGAATCCCTGGTGCGTCTGGCCTATACCATCGCCGACCGGGTGCGGGAAAGCCGGAGTTCCATGCTGCTGGAACCCATGAACCCCTTTGACCGCCGGCTTATCCATACCACTTTAAATGATATTGCGGATGTGGAAACCAAAAGTGAGGGCGAAGGCCTTTACAAACAGGTACGGGTTTACTACCGCGGTACTATGCGCTAGAAATTGCCCGGACCTCATAAAGACAATAAAGTATGATAACCTTAAATTCGCACGGTCGCATGGCCGTGCAGTCAGATTGGACAGGGAACGAAGTTCCATGAGTAATAAACAATGGTGGAAAGAAGCGGTGGTATATCAAATTTATCCCCGCAGTTTTCAGGACACTTCCGGATCCGGCATCGGCGGCTTAAACGGCGTCACCCAGCGCCTGGATTATCTTAAAGATCTGGGAATTGATGTTATCTGGCTTTCGCCGGTGTATAAATCCCCCAATGTGGATAACGGCTACGATATCAGCGATTATCAGGCCATAAACCCCGAATTCGGCGCCATGGCGGACTTTGACCGCCTCCTTGCGGAGGCCCATAAGCGGGGCATCAGGATCGTGATGGACCTGGTGGTAAACCACTCTTCGGATCAGCATCCCTGGTTTATTGAATCCCGTTCTTCCCTGGACAACCCCAAGCGGGACTGGTACATCTGGCGGGATGGTTTTGCCGGCGGGCCTCCGAACGATCTTACCAGCGTTTTTTCCGGGTCTGCCTGGGAGAAAGACGAAAAGACCGGACAGTACTACATGCACAATTTTGCTGTTGCCCAGCCGGATCTTAACTGGGCAAATCCCGAATTGCGGAAAGCGGTTTTTGATATGATGACCTGGTGGCTTGATAAGGGGATCGACGGTTTCCGCATGGACGTGATCGACGCCATCGCCAAGCCCGCTTCCGCCCTTGCCGCAAACGGCGGAAAGGCGGAAACCTGTTTCGGTAATCCCCTTCTTCATGAGTACCTGAAGGAGATGAATCAAAAAGTGCTTTCCCGCTACGATATTATGACTGTTGGAGAGGCTTCCAGCGCGACCGTGAAGACCGCGCCCATCTACGCCGGCCATGACGGCGCCGAGGTGAACATGGTGTTCCAGTTTGAACACACCTGGATCGATCACGATCCGAAGCTGGGCAAGTGGCGCTATGCCGGATTCGATCTTTTAAAACTGAAGGAGATCCTCTCCCGCTGGCAGACCGCGCTCCACGGAAAGGCGTGGAACAGCCTCTACTGGGACAACCATGATCAGCCCCGGGCGGTATCCCGTTTCGGCAATGACTCAACAGAAGAACTGCGCGTCTTAAGCGCGAAGATGCTTGCCGCCTGTCTTCATATGATGGAGGGGACCCCCTATATCTACCAGGGGGAGGAACTGGGCATGACCAATGCGCCTTTTAAAACCCTTGATGATTGCCGGGATGTGGAAATATTCAACGCGTACCGGGACCTGGTAAAAGGCAAAGGGGTTTTGACCCATGACGAGATGATGGACGCCGTTCAAAAACTGGGCCGCGACAATGCCCGGACTCCCATGCAGTGGGATGCGGGGGTGAATGCGGGCTTTAGTACCGGAACGCCCTGGATAGGGGTTAACCCAAATTACAAGACGGTTAACGCCGCGGCCCAGATACAGGACCCCGCGTCGGTTTTCAGCTTTTATAAACAGCTTATCAAGCTGCGCAAAGAGCGCCCCGTTATCGTCCACGGTGATTACGAATTGCTGCTCCCCAATGATAAGAGGCTCTTTGTATACCGCAGAAACTTTGAGGGAAAGACGCTGCTTGTAATCTGCAATTTCTCCGCGGAAAAGGTTGAGGGCATTAAGCCGGCGGATCTGTGGAAAAACGGCGCCGCAGGCAGGAAGCTGCTTATCGGTAACTATGCCGGTGAACCGGCGGAGCCTGGCGAACCATCCCTGATACGGCCCTACGAAACGCGGGTGTATTTGCGCTAGGGAAGCACTTTTCACTATTTTTGACTGGTTATGCGCTCAAGTTCTTCGATGGTTTTGACCATGTAACGGCCCTGTCTCCCCTGTTCCATGGATTCTTCCAGCCATTTTTTGTTTTCCGGGTTATAAAAGGGGTCCTGTTCTATGCTTACTTTAAAGGGAATCCCCTGTTGCCTTAGAGCTTCGCGGATAAAAACGGTAACGGCGGTGGACATGTTCATTCCCAATTCTTCAAAAAGGCTGTCCGCCTGTTTTTTAAGAGAATCGTCAATACGAATATTAAGTTGAGCCATAGTATGCCTCACATATATAAAGCATTATACATACAATATATAGCAATTGCTAGATAAATGCAAGGGGAACGCTTGGCACTTCAGCAATTCCAAATTCAAAAAACTGTCCAGCTTTTATCGGCCAAGCAACCGAAGGTTGCCGGACCCCAGGAATGTTTTTAAGGCAAAATTTGAATGTTTTGTTTGAATTGCGAATTGCTGCGGAAGGAGATTGCACTCCTGGCCCGGCAACGGCTTTAAGAATAGAGTTCTAATGGTAAGTATTTTGACATTAAAAGAAAATGTTTATCCTTTGTTACCATTTTTAAATTATTCTGTATGCAATTTTGTACAATAATCAAGCCGGCTATACCAATATTATTATTTCCATGTTTTAAATTTAATAATAAACTTGCAATTCATTCCAGTCTATTGTAACTTCATATTTTACCAAACTATTAAGTAATTCCGCTAAATGATTTTCTTTTTTGTGTTTAATTGATGGTAACAATTCTGTTAGTATCAACTCATTTGTACAAAGGGTGTTATTATCTATAAGATCATCAATTCTATGCCTTGTCAAGTGAGATTTTATGCTTATTCCAATTGGGGGAACGCAGGAGGCGCCTCCTATGATTTTGTTTAAATTGCTGCATCAATTCCCTCCTGCGCTTGTTTTTTTCCGCTTGATGATTTATTGTATCAAGTATGAATGAGTTACGCCCCTATATCACCATAAACAGTGAAATCCGCTTTGGGAAACCCTGTATAAAGGGGACCCGCATTACCGTAGGCGATATACTCGGGTGGCTGTCCGCCGGTATGACCATACCGGAAATACTGGAAGACTACCCGGAACTCCAGGAAATCCATATCCGTTCCGCCCTTGCTTTTGCCGCCGAACGGGACGCTATGACAAAAGTAGTGGTGCATGAAGCTGTTACTTGACGCCAACTTGTCGTGGCGGCTTACGGCGGTTTTATCGAAACATTTTGGCGAATGCGCCCATGTGAACAAAATCGGCCTCCCCCTTCCGCCGCCGGATTCGCAGATATGGAAATACGCCGCCGAAAATGAGTATATCATTGTATCCCAGGATTCTGATTTCCTCAATTTTCTGGAAACCCAGGGGTATCCCCCCAAGGTAGTTCTCTTACGTACCGGCAACATCAGTAGAAAACAGGCGGAAATAATACTTTTGCATGCCAAAGCGTTGATAGAAGAACTGGATCAGGAGAATATGGGATTGCTGGAAATCATTTAAGCCCTGCTGAAATTTTCTGGTACGTGCGAAATTTGGCGTCCGGCGTTTTTAGGCGTGCGCCTAAGAGAAGGCGCGCCACCTATCAGCCGAGACCGGCCTTGCGGCGGGTGTATACGTCGTAGAAGACCGCCAGGAGCAGGATGATCGCCCTGACCACCTGCTGCCATTGGGCGCCCAGGTTCATCAGGGACATGCCGTTGTTGATGGCGCACATGATCAACGCGCCCACAACAACGCCGCCCACCGTGCCAATGCCGCCGGCAGCGGAAACGCCGCCGATGTAACAGGATGCGATGGCGTCCATTTCAAA
>JAITNM010000260.1 GCA_031290475.1 Treponema sp.
TTTTTCCTGAACATACACGGTTTCTGCCTGTCTCCTTGGCAATGTACAGATTCGCGTCCGCCTGGGCGATAAAGGCCTCTCTGCCGGCCTCCTCTGCGGGAACCTGGGAGGTGACGCCGATACTGATGGTAACGGCAGTGATGACAGTACCGCTGTCGGCGCCGCTGGCGGCAGGGATCCTGGCGGCCTCCACCCGGGAACGGATCTCTTCGGCCACTTCCAGAGCCCCCTCCAGGGCGGTGTCCGGCAGGAGGACGCCGAATTCTTCGCCCCCAAGCCGGGCGGCCAGGTCCACAGGACGCCGGGCGGCGGAATTGAAGATTTTGGCGATGGTCCGCAGGAGCGTATCCCCCTGGGGATGGCCGTAGGTATCGTTATAGGTTTTGAATTTATCCACATCCATCATCATGAAGGCAATGGGCTTCTTTTCCCGGATTGCCCGCCGCCATTCAACCGCAAGCCGGTCGTCAAAGCAGCGCCGGTTGGGGATATTCGTCAGGGGATCTATCAGGCCGAGGCGTTCAATCGTCCTGATATGCTGTACGATCTGTATATGGGTCCTGACCCGGGCGAGGACGATGGCGTTCTTAAGGGGCTTGGAGATATAGTCCACCGCTCCCAACTGGAGCCCCTTTTCCTCATCCAGGTCGTTATCCAGGCCGGTAATGATGATAACCGGAATGCTTTGGGTTTCGGGAGAGTCCTTTAAAGCCTTAAGCGCCTCAAACCCGTTCATGCCGGGCATGACGATATCCAGGAGGATAAGATCCGGCCGCTCCTGGGCCGCCAGGTCTAATCCCTCACCGCCGGATTTGGCGGTAAGCACCGTATAGTCCGGCGAGAGAAGCTCATTCAATACCATGAGATTCGTCTTTTCATCATCAATTACAAGAATACGGTACTTATCATTGTCTTCCATATTTAACCATCCTTATGAGATCTATTTTATGGTATCCTGCCGTACCGTCAACTCCTTAATTTCAAGGAGGGTTGCCAAGGCGTTTTTGAATTCAAAATCTTCTATTTGTTTGATCAGGAGCGTCCCTTTATCCGAATAAACCGATAGGCATTCCCGGATTTCCCCTAACAGATCAAGGCTCGCGGCATTACCCGATTGCAGGAGGGGCGTCAGTCGCCCGATGAGGAGCGCCGCCTTTTCCCGCATTGCCGGAATTTCGGCGACCGGAGGGCTTTCCCCCGGGGACGCGCCATCCGGCGGCGCGGCGGCGCCTTTCCCCTGGGGAGGGGGTTGTCCGGCGACGCCGGGGGCGTCCGGGTTTAGCCTCCCGGCAGGGCCCGGAATATCGAGGGCGCCGCGAAGGGCGTGGAATTCTTTTTCAAGGGCCGCGAGGAGTTCCGCCCCCGGGGCGGTCTTGCCGTCTGATAGGGCCTTTTCCACCCCAAAGGCCGCATCCCTGAGCCTGAGGGCGCCGATTAAGCCTGCGCTGCTTTTCAGGGTATGGGCGATCCGGTGGGCCTGGGCAAAATCCCCGGCCTTAAGGGCTTCGGTTATCCGCCCGTAATCGGTGTAATGATCCTCTTTGAAAACGCTGATAATTTGTTCGTAAAGCGCTCCGTTACCCCCAAGGTTCCGGAGCCCCAGGACCCGGTCAAGGACTTCCCCACCGGGCGCCGCCTTGGGAGTTTCCCTGGGAAGAACCTCTAAAACCTTTGAGGCGCCCTCCTTCTTCCCCCCCTCTTCAAGGGCGGCTATCTTTTCCGGCGGAAGCCATTGGGCAAGTTTCTTGTTGAGATCTCCGGCATCAATGGGTTTGGAGATAAAATCATTCATGCCGGCGCTGAGGAATGTTTCCCGGGCCCCGGAAACCGCATTTGCCGAAAGGGCAATAATCGGTATATCCCGGGCCCATTCATTGGGCAGCTGCCGGATACGCTTGGCCGCTTCCACCCCGTCAATTCCGGGCATCATGTGATCCATAAAAACAAGATCATAGGGGGCTTTGTTCACCTTCTCAATCGCCCCGGCGCCGCTTTCACAGGTTTCGGCGTGAATATTATGGGTGGCGAGGAAGGCCAGGGCAACTTTAAGGTTGATGTGGTTATCATCCACCACGAGCACTCTTGTTTCAGGGGCGGCCATAATCCGGGAACTCAGGACCTTCCGTTCCACCTGATTCGGGTCCCCTTCAATCAGGGGGAGGAGGATGGTGAACTCGGACCCAACGCCGTAGCTGCTCTCAAAAGAGATTTCCCCATCCATCATGTCTACCAGGTTTTTCGTGATCGCAAGCCCCAGGCCTGTCCCCATGATGTCCCGGTTGTTTTCCCGGTCCAATTGTTGAAACGTCCCAAACAGTTTCGGGAAGTCCTCTTCCTTAATGCCGATACCGGTATCCTTTACCATCAAGGCAAGATGATCCCCTCTCCGGGTCTTCCGCCGTTGTACCCTAAAATCGACATGCCCCTCTCTGGTATATTTAATCCCATTGTTCACGATGTTGGTAATAACCTGCCGGATCCGCACATCATCGCCGTAAATAACATGGGGCACATCGGCGTCAAAGGAATACCGGAATTCCAGATCCTTGGTTTCCGCGGTAAACCGGCTTAAGGAACAGATGTTATCGTACAATTCCAAGAGGTTAAAATGTACCGGGGTTAATTCCATTTTTCCCACTTCGATTTTGGAAATATCCAGTACGTCATTGATGATCTGGAGCAGGGCCTTGGACATTTTTTTTATATCCGTAAAAAAGCCGATCTGTTCCTCATCCAGGTTATCGGTGCGCATCAAATCGCTCATGCCGATGATGGCGTTCATAGGGGTACGGATCTCATGGCTCATGGAAGCGAGGAATTTGCTCTTCGCCTCGGAAGCAACCTGGGCGGCCCTGGTCCTGACCTCAAGTTCCGCTCTGCGCCTGTCCGCCTCCCGCATCCGGTCCTGGGTGGACTTGATCTCCCTAAGGTCCCTGGTATAGCCCACTACCCGGTAACTGTCCCTCCAGGCCACCCGCACCAAAGTTACCTCTGCGGGAAGCCACTCCCCTGCGGAGTTCCGGTGCATCCATTCAAACTCCTTCCGTCCGGTTTTGAAGGCTTCGGCGATATTCTCCCGGATCCTGGCCCGGCTCAAGCCCCCGTCTATCTGAATCGACATGGAAAATTCATAAAACCGATCCAAGAACTCTTTCTTGGAAGACACCCCGAAGAGGACGAGGGCCTCCTGATTACAATCGATCAAATTCCCGCCGATGTCCCAGAAAGTACAGGCCAGGGGAGTCGCGTCAAGCATCACCTTGGTACGCTCATCCTCCTCAATGCGCAGGAGATCGGTAATATCGTTGTAGATCACCAGGGCGCCGTTAAAGACGCCGGATCTGCCGGCAATCGGAGTACTGTTGATGGAATAGTCGCGGGGACGCCCCTTGCCGGAAAAATCAATGCGTACATTATCTGTTATGGTCTTATGCCCGGACATAACCCGCTTAAACCGTTCCCGGGACTGGCGGGAAAAATCCTCATCCCCAAAAGCGGTGTAGACTTCGTCAAAGGTCCGCCCCATGACGGCAGCGGAGCTGTCCAATCCCGCAAGTCTGAGAAATGTATCGGAACAGTAGACAAAGCGCCCTTCCCGGTCCAAAAAGATGACCACATCAGGACTGTTCTCAAGCAGAAGTCCGAGGTATTTTCCCTGATTTTTGTCCATCATCACCGCCCTAAATTGGTTATCCGCCGCTTGAGTTCGTCAAGGCCCGTCCCTTTTTTTGCGGAAACAGCAATACTGCCTGGATACCGCAGCAGGATCGCTTCCCGCTCCTCATCTCCCAGACGGTCTATTTTATTGAGGGCTATGATCATGGGCGCCTTTTCCGCCCCCAGGTCCCGGAGCACCGCCATGGTAGTTTTGTAGTAGCTGTCCATCTCCCTGTCGGAGGCATCAAGTACATGGAGGAGCATATCCGCCCGGACGGCTTCCTCCAGGGTGGAACGGAAACTGTCTACCAGGTCATGGGGCAGCCTGCGGATAAAGCCGACGGTATCGGTGAGGATCACAGGCCGCCCGTTTCCTATATCAAGGCGGCGGCTCGTAGGGTCAAGGGTGGCGAAAAGCTTATCCTCCACAAAGGCGTCCGCGCCGGTAAGGGCGTTGAGGAGAGACGACTTTCCCGCGTTGGTATAGCCTACCAGGGCGCACGAGGGTATGGCCGCCTTTTCCCGCTTTTTACGCTGCACAGAACGCCGCTTCCGTACTTCCCCAAGTTCCTTTTCAAGCTGCTTCATGCGCTCAAGTACGAGCCGGCGGTCCGTTTCGAGCCGCGTTTCTCCCGAACCCTTGGTTCCGTAGCGGCCTCCCCGCTGGCGGGAAAGGTCGATGTACTTGTGGGAGAGCCGGGGGAGGCTGTAGGCCAGTTCCGCCAGAGACGCCTGGAGTTCCGCCTCCCGGGTCCTGGCGCGGGAGGAAAATATCTGGATGATAAGTTCCTGCCGGTCCACCGCGGCAAGACCGGTAAGGCGTTCCCAGTTCCGCTGCTGGGAAGGGCTCAACTCCCGGTCAAAAACAATGCAGTCCACGGCGAATTCCCCGGCCAGGGCGGCTAATTCCTCCGCTTTACCGTTCCCCATGCCGTAGCGGGGGTGGTTCTCCCTGATACGAACCGTCTCTTCCCGGACTATTTCCAGCCCCAAAGTCTTCGCCAATCCTGCTAACTCGGCTTTGAGAGATTCGGATTCCTCAATCTTCATTTTTTGATCCCGAATTCCCACCAACAAAACCTGTTTGGGCTTTTCGGCTGTTTCCACAAGCTGCCGCATATTCCAATTATAATCGAAAATACGCCGATTTAGTGGAAAATTCACCGATAATTGAAGAAAATGGCGGACCGGTGTGCTAAATTCATTTTATTAAGGATTTTTTTCTAAGAATGACCGTTTCAAAAAAGGCTGTAATCAGCTTTGTACTAGCCAGTATCCTCTTTATGGGTTTTGCCCTGGCGGCCTATACCGGTTTTTTTGATATCCTGGAAGCGCATTTTTATAACCCCGGGGCAACCAAGCTGGCGGTAAAAAAAATGGAACAGGATACGGAAGCTATCCGGAATTGCTTCACGGGGTATAGAAACGAGTTTGATGCAATACTCCGGGAACCGGCCATACAGCGCAGCTTTCTTCCCACCCAGCGTGAGGAAGATATGATCAGACGGGAACAGATTATAGCCCGCCTCACAGAAACCCACACCGGCCTCCTCTCGGTACAGTTCATCGGCTACCGGGATTACAAGGCAGGTCCGGGGGACTTCCCCTACTCAGCCCTGGCAGTCCCTGAGGGAGAGGAGGACCGGATCATCCTGGATGACAAGGAGAATCGTATCCTCTTTTGCCATCCCTTTTCCGATTCTTTAGGAATTTACCGGGGAACGGCCGTGTTTACCCTGTCGGAGCAGGTCCTTTCGGAACAGCTTGTAATTGAAGGACGGATAGAAATTGGAGAAACAGTTCTTCTGCTTTCTGATCCTCCCGCAGTAATTCTGTCTGCCCCTCTTGCGGGCAGAAACACTATCCTTTCCCTGGCGGCTTCGGCCTGGAAGAACGGCGCGGCGACAGGCGGCGTCTTGAACGCCGCCGGACCGGTACGCCTGGATTTGGCCGATACGGGGATTTCCCTGAACCTCTTTTATTCCCGTACCGATTGGGGGATTTATATCGGGAGGCTCTTTAACGAGAAATTGTTCATCTTTCCCCCGGCTGGGAAGATCCTGTTCCTCGCGGTCTTTTATATCACCGCTTTTTTAATTATTTTTCTGCTTTTCAACCTGCGCCAGGATCCCATGACCATAATCCGGGGGCGGATCAACCGCATACGTACCGGTATTCTGGAAGAATACAACAGCGGAAAAAAGGCGGGTGATTGGTTTCTTCTGAGTCAGGAACTGGAAAGACGCAGGGAGGATGTGCGCCAGGAAATATACGGGTTAGTAAAACACAGAAAACGCAAAGAACTGGAAAAAGAAATCGACAAGTACCTTGACGCAGCCTGGAATGAAATTTTAGCTATCATCGGAGGGCGCGCCGGAAAAAACCCGGCAGGCGCTTCCGCCAAAACAGTTCCCCCGGAAGATGAAGGAACCCTTGAGGAAGTGGAAGCCAGAGAAGGCGCCCGGGTAATAGAACAACCGGTAGAACTCTACATGGAGTCCAGGGAAGGGCCTCCGTCCCTGATTCCGGAATTGGAAGGATTTGAACCGCCCATTGAAGAACTGGAAGGCGTTGAAGACGAAATAAAAAAAGAAGATCATCCGGCCCGGGAAGAACCGGCGGTCCTGGAGGATCTGACGGAATTTGAAGATCTGGAAGGCGCGGGTTTTTCCGTAGTTCCCGAAGAAAGGGCGGACAGAAAAACGGCTAAGACCCGGAATTGGGCCGGGACCGGCTTGGAAACAGGAGGACCGGATTTACGGCGATGGGCTGGCCCCGGGGACACAGAACGCCGGGACCGGGACACCGTGGATGGTGTACTCGAAACCTCTCCGGCATCCAAAGGGGAAGCGAACCTTGAACCGGTGGAGCAGGATACTCCCATGAACCTGGTATCACAGGTCTTTAGGTTTAACCGGCAAGAAGAAGACCCCGAGCCCCTGCTCTCCGTCCGCGGTACTCCGGAGCAATTCCGGAAGGATGGGGATGCCGGGACTCAAAATAAAGAAGAAAAGGTTATCGAAAAACGGAACGGAATTGATTATATCAACAAATTCTACCTTACCCCTACAAAAGAAGAAGAAACAAAACTGGAACTGGATAGGAATTTCAAGAACCTCGTAGAATCGGTGTTCAGGGGCTAAAGTGCATTCGTAGCGAGAGTTTACAAGTCCGACAGGCTGCTAGGAGTTTGTCGGGCTTTAGCCCTTTCAATAGAGAATTTTGCGATTTATCGCAAAATTCTACCTTGCAAACTCCCAAAGGAGCCCATAAATCGGGATTTTTGCGTTCTTTGAACGCAAAAATCCACAAGTCCAACAGGCTCCTCGTCTTTAGATGCGCCCTATCATAAGTTTCATAACGTGCTCGGTATGCTCGTCAGCATACTTGAACGCGTGATCATATTCGTTAAACGGGAAAATTCTGGTAACGGTTTTGGATGTTACGATCTTCCCCTGGGATAAAAGTTCGATTGCTATCTGAAAATCTTCGCGGACATACATCATGTGGCCGAGCATCGTGATCTCCTGCCGCTGGATGAGCGGCACATTGAACTCGACCGGCTCCTTGTAGTTGCCGGTGATGATGAGCTCCGAGCGCTGCCGGGCTGCTTCAAGTATGGACTTGAACGTAAACGGCGTTGCCGCGCAGTCGATGATGATGTCCGCCCGGTTTTTGCCGAACTTTTCGACAATCACGTCCTTCAGACTTCTATCTTTTGTGTTGACACACTCGTCAATGCCGCACTCCGCCGCGTAGTCAAGTTTTGCCTGGCTTATGTCGCTGATCAGCACCTTTGTTGCTCCCAGGGCCTTTGCCGCCTGGGCGGTAAAGTTGCCTATCGTGCCGGCTCCGACGACCACCACGTTGGCTCCTTTAAGGTTTGCCGAGCGGCGGACGGCGCCGACACCCACGGCAAAAGGCTCAACCAGCGTGACAAGCTCATCGCTCATATCAGGGGGGCATTTGTGGAGGTACTTCGGGTCAATCGCCATATATTCGCGGGAAAGCCCGTCGCGGTGGACGCCGAACACGCTCAATTTTTCGCAGACATTGAAGCGCCCGGTCTTGCAGGGGTAACATTCACCGCAAAAAACCTGCGGCTCAACCGTCACCTTGTCACCCACGCTAAAACCCCGCACCCCAGCGCCGGTTTTTTCGATCATCGCG
>JAITNM010000258.1 GCA_031290475.1 Treponema sp.
TGCTTAAAAAGGAATTCGGGGACAGGATCACCTTCTGGGGAGGCGGGGTGGACACCCAGCATGTACTCCCCTTTGGGACGCCGGAGCAGGTTTTTGATCAGGTCACGGAACGTATAAAAATTTATAACCAGGACGGCGGTTTTGTGTTCAGTCCGATTCACAATACCCAGGCCAGGATACCGGTGGAAAATTTTACCGCCATGATTGACGCGGTAAAACAGTTCAGGTGAGCTTGTTCCAAAATCTGACATTTTGGAACTTGGAATTGCTGCTATGCGTGATGCGTATGCGCTTCGCTTGACATTTTCCGTCTCAATGTGCTATTATTTTGGAATATTGTTGGCGTATGCTGTACGGTGGGCATAAGTATATAATTCGGGCAATAGCGCAGTTGGTTTAGCGTACAAGTCTGGGGGACTTGGGGTCCCCGGTTCGAATCCGGGTTGCCCGATTTCGGAAACCGCAGGTTTCTGCGGGGTCTTTAGTGGTGAAATGAGGCTAATTCCTTGTATGGTAAGGAGTTAGCCTTTCTTATTCGGACCGGAAACAAGTATCCGTTGGACAAGATTACCGTCATGCTCATGGAAAAGCGGTTTTCCAACCAGGAGGAATGATGACTGAGGAAAAGAGGAAGTACTATGCCGGGAAGGCGGCCGCCCTGGTCGCCCAAATGACGGTTGAGGAGCAGGCGGGACAGCTCCTGTTTTCCGCCCCGGGCCTTCCGCGCCTTAATGTCCCTGAGTATAACTATTGGAATGAGGCCCTCCACGGCGTTGCCCGGGCAGGGACCGCCACGGTTTTCCCCCAGGCTATCGCTCTTGCGGCGATCTTCGATCCTGATTTTCTCAAAGAAGTAGCCGATATTATCGCCACAGAAGGCCGCGCCAAGTTCAACGCGTATACCGCCGAAGGCAGCCGGGAGATTTACAAAGGTCTTACCTTTTGGTCCCCCAATGTAAACATTTTCCGGGATCCCCGCTGGGGGAGGGGACACGAAACCTACGGTGAAGATCCCTGGTTAACGTCCCGGCTGGGAGTCGCCTTTATTAAAGGACTCCAGGGAGAAGGGGATGTTCTCAAGGCCGCGGCCTGCGCCAAGCATTTTGCCGTACATTCAGGGCCTGAGTCGCTACGCCACAAATTCGACGCTGTGGTTAACCAAAAGGATCTCTGGGAAACCTACCTCCCCGCTTTTGAAGCCTGTGTTAAAGAGGCTGATGTGGAGACGGTGATGGGGGCTTATAACCGGACCCTGGGGGAGCCCTGCTGCGGTTCTGTTTTATTATTGAAGAAGATACTCCGGGAGAAATGGGACTTTAAGGGCCATGTAACTTCCGATTGCTGGGCCATCCGGGATTTTCACGAAAACCACCGGGTCACCAATTCCGCCCTTGAATCCGCCGCCCTGGCGCTGAATGCGGGGTGCGACGTAAACTGCGGCTGCGTGTACGCCCGGATGATGGATTCCTACAAGAAAGGCCTTGTTACGAAAGAGGCAATTGCCCAGGCGGCTGTGCGGCTCTTTACCGCCAGGTTCAAGCTGGGCCTTTTCGACGGCAGCGAATACGACAAGATCGGCCTGGAAGAGAACGACAGCCCCGCCCACAACGCCAAGGCGATTCAGGCGGCGGAGAAAGGAATGGTGCTCCTCAAGAACAACGGCATCCTTCCCCTGCAAAAGGGAAAACTGCGCAGTATTGCTGTTATCGGCCCTAATGCCGACAGCAGAATTGCGCTTAAGGGAAACTACCACGGGACCCCGTCAAGGAACGTTACGGTGCTTGAAGGCATCAGGGATGCTGTGGGCGAAAATGTACGGGTTTACTATTCCGAAGGAAGCCATCTCTACAAGGACCGGGTGGAGCACCTGGGCCGGGAGAACGATCGGATCGCCGAAGCGGCGGCCTGCGCAAAAATCAGCGATGTTACTATCCTCTGCCTGGGGCTGGATGAAAACCTCGAAGGCGAGGAAGGGGATGCCGGCAATGCGTATGCTTCGGGCGACAAGAAAGACCTGCTCCTGCCCGCGTCCCAGCTAGAGCTTTTGGAAGCGGTATGCGGGACCGGAAAGCCGGTAGTGCTCTGCCTGCTCGCGGGCAGTTCCCTGGATCTCCGTTACGCCGACGAACACTGCGCCGCCATTCTTAACTGCTGGTACCCCGGCGCCCTGGGCGGAACTGCCGCAGCACGGCTGCTCTTTGGCGATGTATCCCCCTCAGGAAAACTGCCCGTCACCTTCTACCGATCAACAGAAGATCTGCCGCCCTTCGAGGACTATGCCATGAAAGGCCGGACTTACCGTTATTACCAGGGCGAGCCCCTGTATCCCTTTGGCTACGGCCTTACCTACGGCGATGTGTACGCCGAATCGGTTTCCGCCGCCGGAAAAGTCTCCGCTGAAACAGGCATAACTTTGAGAGTGAAGGCCAGGAACGCCGGAAAGGCGGCGACAGAAGATGTGCTGCAAGTGTACATAAAGAGCAAAGATTCACCCTTCGCGCCGCCTAATCCCTGTCTCTGCGCCTTTAAGCGCATCAGTCTTGGCGCGGGGGAAAGCCGGGAGCTGGAAATCGCCGTGGACGCAAGAGCCTTTACCGTGGTAAACGACGAAGGGGAGCGGGTCTCGGGCGGCAAGGGGTACAAATTGTACGCGGGCTTCGGCCAGGCGGACAGCCGTACCAAGGCCCTCACGGGCCGCGAGGCGGCGGCGGTAGAAATCAGCCTCTAGGGACAGGCTGATTAACTTGACGCTAATCCGCCTGTCCCTATGTATTTGCTCGTTTCACTACGCAAATACCACATTAAAGTAGCACTGATTAACGCTCGGTTGCGTTAATCAGTGCTTCCCTAGCTTTAAAAGCGCAGCCGGAGCAGGGTGGAAACATTAACGTAGCTTCCGGTTTTTTTCGGCCCCAGTTCTCCCTGATTACCGTCTCCAAAAAGTATATCCCGGTCCAGGGGCGCCTGTACTGTTACTGTCAGATTCATGCCCTGAAAGATATCGTATTCTACTGCCGCGATAGGGGTAAAGGAAACATCGTCAAACGAGGCAATCCCTCCAAGGCTCGCGGCGGTAAAATCGTTAAAACTATAACGGAAAATACCGTAGAGATAATTTTTATTGGAAAAACCCGTAAGCGAGTTGAAATTTTTAGACGTGGATGATGCCGCGCCATTGTACAGGTATTCTAAAAGGACGTAACAAGTCCCGTCCAGGAAAGAATAGTCAAAACCCGCGCCTGCGGAAAGGCCGTCAAGATCAAAATCCCCGTCGGGATTCCAGGTGTACAGTACATCCGCCACGAGTCCTACTTCCAGGTCCGCCTTAACGGAGATTCCGCCCCGGTGGAGGCCTGCGGAGCTGGAGATCTCCGTTGGAGTTTCATAGGCGTAGAGGAACTGCGCGCTTGCCTTGTCCCAATGGTTTTCTTCGGTAATGCCGAATATCACCCCTTCGCCTTTTTGGTTGAACGGGTCCTTAGGGGCCGAAGCGAAGATCATGGTCTTCGATGTATCCGAAGGATAGAAAGAAAGACTGCTCCCCAGGATTCCCCGGGGACGGGCATTCGGGAGCAGGGGGTTGCGAGGATTGAGGAAGTCCGAAGATCCCCAGACCTGACCGTACCCGAATGGCATACGCATAAGCCCCGCGTCAAAACCAATGTGGTCGGTACTCAGCCGGAAATAAAGCCGTTCCAATTCTATACCGGCAATGTAATTCTCACCGGAAATAAAGGCGGATGGCGCGGTTCCCGGGAGGCCCGCTTCCTGCCCGGGCGATTGAGGCGCCATGAGCGCCAGGGCGCCCGCCGCCCGGGCGAAGGAGCCGGAAGCGGCGATCAGGTTCACCGCGCTGTAAAACGCCGCCTTATCCTTGATCTTGGCCTGGAGCCTGACATTGGCATATTCTTCAAGGCCCCAGAAAAACTCCGGCTTTTCCCCCGAGGACAGGGCGCCTCCGGCAAGCTGGGTGTCCAGAACGCCGGAAATGGTCTGGGCCTGCGCCGGTATGCCAACTGAAAGCAGTATCACTGCAAAGAACAGCGCCGGCGCGGTTGTCAGCGTATTTGTTCCGTCTTTCTTCATGATTACCGTTCCAAATTCCTGGTACTGAATACCGAGTCCGCAATGGGCTTATCCAGGACCACGTTCTTCATCACAAAGGTAGTTTTACTGCCCCTCCGTAAAAGGTCCCGCATCTCTCCCTCCACAGGAAAACGGCGTCCGCCGATGATTTCCGCCTTGAGCAGGGTATACTCCTTAAGCTTTGCCCCGGAGAGGGCGTAGAGTTCATAATGCAGAAGATCGCCGTTTTCCTTGTCGATCCAGAGTTTCTGTTTTGGGTAACTTTCCGTCCGTTTTTTTGCCGTAAGATCCAACACCCAGCAGTCCCGGCCGTTCAAACCCTCGGAACCCGAGAGAACCGGGGTGTAACGGACCGAAAGTTTTTCGTTGTCAATGGTATCTTCGTAGGAAAGGTCCGAGCCCATCATGCTTTCTTTGAGCATGTGCCCGGAGATGAGCATCACCTCTTCCGTATCCGGCGAATACACATAGAGCCTCGCCGCTTTTTTTAAATACTTTGTTCCCCGGTCCTCGCTGTTGGTAAATTCTATAAAGCT
>JAITNM010000282.1 GCA_031290475.1 Treponema sp.
GAACAAGTAGCCGCGCATTTTGGGTACAGTTTATCTCATTTTAGCAGAGAATTTAAAAAAGAAATGTTTATTTCCGCCTCGGAATATATTTCAGCTTTAAAAATCGAACAAAGCATCAAGAATTTAGGCAAGAAAGATACCGTATTAAAGGCTCAATTGGAAACCGGCCATTTAAGTTCGGGAACATTCTCAAATTTCTTTTCCCGTTTTACCGGATTATCCCCCAAACAATTTCAAACTGAAATGGACGGCCTTTATGACAAAATAAAAACACATGTGGAAAAGGACGAAGAAGGGGCCATTCATTATCCGCCATTACCGGGAAAATTCGCTTCACTGAATAAATGTATTGTTCATATAAAAGCGCCGAATGATTTTAAGGGGATCATATTTGCAGGGTTGTTTGACAAGCCCGTATCAACGCGGCTTCCTGTCATGGGAAAAGCCCTGGTAAAGTCAAGAACCTGCGCGTTTGAAGACGCGCTGCCGCCGGGAAACTATTATATTTTAGTATGCGCCATTCCGCACATATTAAACCCGCTTAATTATTTTTTACTGGATAACGCGCTGCGGCACGTGAGGCGGGAACCTATTGAATTTCCTCTTAAAACTACCCAGGAATTTACCCTGACGTTGCGGAAACTTGAGCCCGATGATCCGCCCATCACCATAAATTTACCCAAATTATTAAAAGAAGGGCTGGAACAAAAATTTTTTACAAAAAATAGCAAAAAAAGATAAATTTTTCATTTTTCGATGTTATATACTGCAAAACCAATAAATTTTACAGGAGGTTATGTATGTTTTATTTGATTGGACTCGGAACGGGAATCGTATCGTTCTTTATAGGGTGTCTATGGTATTCCGTCATTTTTGGGAAGGTCTGGCAAAGGCTCATGGGTTTTTCTGATGATAAAGTAAAATCCATATTCGTACCCAAACGGATCATTGCGGCTCTGCTGAGTGAATTTGTCGCCTCATTATGCACGGTGGGAATATTGTATAATTTACCGCCTTCGTTTCCGTTAATAGTACGGGCCGTTATGCTTATTGTGGTAGTAATTGGTTCAGGAATAAAACTGGCTATTTTTGACGGAAAATCATTTGGGTTAATACTTATAAATGAAGGATATAAAATCATCAGCATTTTACTGTTCTTCATAAGTTTAACCTTGTTTGGCAGCGCCATTGTGTTCTGATAAAAGGCAGAGGAAACGACAGGCGCGGAAAATAACGCGCCCGGCTGCATATTAATTGTAACCGGGCGCGGTTGTTTATTTCCGCTAGAATCGCCCCCGGCCCCAACCGTGAGGACAGTTTTTCGAACGGCCCCCGGGCTGTCTAAAACCGTCCGCAACAGCCGGGCCCAGATCGTAATCCTTCCCGCCGATAGTAAGCTTGTTCACCCGCAGAATTTTTGCTTTATCGTTCCAGGGAACCGGCGCCGCAAATCCTTCAAGGGTTGCCGTGGCGCCGTCTTTCAGGCTGTCGATAAAACCGATATACCGCTCAAGACCGGCGGCGTAGTACGTTGTATCGCCGTCTTTGACGGCAAGAAAACCCTGCACAATAGTCAGGGCGCCCGTAACAGCCGCCTTTTCGGGAGGCGCGGGCGGAGGGCCGGGCGGGAATCCCCTGCCCCGGCGTTCCACGCCCCTGTCCTGGGCAAAGGCCAATGCGGCGATGCTGATTACAAGAAAGGTAAACAACAGTATTCGTTTCATAAAAAGCTCCTCATATATTAAGATGCGGAATCCGGGCCAACGGCCCTACCGCAATAGAATCCCTGTCACAGATGAGCTTATTCCAAAATGTCAAATTTTGGAACAGCCTCAGGTTACAAACCGTATGCCTTAATTTTATTGAAGATCGTTTTCCGGCTTAAACCCAGCATTTCGGCAGCCTTGGTGCGGTTGCCGCCGCAGTGTTCAAGGGCGTCCACGATCGCCTGTTTCTCAATTTCTTTTATGGACCGTTCATCAGCCTGATACTCCTGGTTTTTTTTACCGGGGAGAACAGAATATGCCGCGGCCTCCGGCGCGGTCTCGTGGAGGTCTATGTCCTCCGGGCGAATCACGTTACCCTCACAGTAAATCAGCGCCCGTTCAAGAATGTTTTCTAGTTCCCGGATATTACCGGGGAAGATCCACGCGCACAGTTTCGCCAGGGCATTATCAGAAATGTTGCAGGGCCGGGAAGTTTTTTTTGCAATAACGCCGGACGCAAGGAGGGGGATATCCTCCTTCCGTTCCCGCAAGGGGGGAAGGCTGACGCGCACCACATTGAGCCTGTAGTAAAGGTCCTCCCGAAAACGGCCTTCCTTTACCAAGGCTTCCAGTTCCTGGTTAGTGGCGGATATGATTCGTGCGCTTATGGGAATATCGCTCACCCCGCCCAGGCGGCGGAGTTTCCTTTCCTGTAAGACCCGCAGTAACTTTACCTGCAAGGCCATGGGCATTTCGCCGATCTCATCGAGAAAGAGCGTACCCCGTCCCGCAAGTTCAAAAAGTCCGGTCTTACGGGAGACCGCGCCGGTAAAGGAGCCCTTCTCATGGCCGAAGAGCTCGCTCTCCATAAGCCCATCGTGAATGCCGCCGATGTTTACCGCTACAAAGGGCTCATCGTTGTTTTTACCGCGGCGGTGAATTTCCCTGGCGGCAACTTCCTTTCCGGTACCGCTTTCGCCGGTAATAAGCACCGTAGCATCACTGGCGGCGATCTTGTCTATGCGCCCGGACAGTTCCTGCATTACCCGGCTCCGCCCCAGCATACCGCCCTTTCGGGAGGTACGGCGCTCGGCTTCAATAAGGTTTTCCCGGCGTTTGTTTTCCACCAGGGCGGAGAGGCGGATAACTAATTCAGCCGGGTCAAAAGGCTTAACGAGGTAATCCTTGGCGCCGGCCTTGAGGGCGTTTACCGCATCGGCAATTTCTCCGTGGGCGGAAATCATAATCGCAGGAGAGGCGATCCCCTGCTTCTGCATCCATTCAAGCACTTCCTGGCCGCTCATTCCGGTAAGTTTCAGATCGAGCACCACCGCGTCGAAGTTCTCCTTCTCAAGAAAGGCCAGGGCGGTTTCACCGCTTTCAGATTCCACCGTATCAATGTGTTCAAGGCTGAGGTATTTTTTAAGGGATCCCCTGATATTTTTTTCATCATCGACAATTAATACTTTCATCTTAATACACCGTCTCTGTTATATAGTATCACTGTTCAACTCCGGTATAGTAACATGAACAGCCATCCCGCCGCCTTCGCGGTTTTCAAGGACTATGGAGCCTTCAATAGCCTCAACAAAACGTTTGCTGATGGTGAGCCCGATACCGGTACCGGTGCTTTTACTCGTAAAGAAAGGATCAAAAACCCGTTTAAGATTATCCTCGCCGATGCCCTTGCCCCGGTCATTAATGGCGATATCAATTTCCCGGTTTTGGCTCCTCTTTATTACCACATCCACATTCTCCGCCGGGCCGCCCGATTCAAGGGCATTGCGGATAAGGTTCTCGAACACCGAACATATCCGGTCGGCGTCGGCAAAGATCATTCCATCCCTTGCCGAATCCGCTCTGATAATGTTTCTGCCGCAGAGCCTCTCTGACACATCGGAGAGAACGCTATACACATTGAGCGGAATCCGGTTTCCCGGCGCCTCCCGGAGATAATCGTTCACCCGGTACACCAGGGCCGATATCCGGTCAACCTCCTCGTTAATCCGGAAAATCTCCTCGCTGCCTGAGGAACCCAACTTCTGCAGTATTCCTGTCTGGAGCCTTATGGATAAGAGGGGGTTCTTTATCTCATGGGCCAGCGTGCTGGCGGCGGTTCCGAGAACCACCAGGTTCTTCTGAGAGTCAATCCGTTCCCGGTACTCACGGTTCCGGATATAAAGGTGGCGGATGTATAAGACGAGCGCAAGAAGCGCCAATTCAATTAACGGAAAGAGAATCGTTGTTATAGTACGGGTACGCCACCAGGCATGGTGGGTGATATCAATGTACAGATACGCGTTATCCTTCCAGCCATCGCCCTGCCGGAAGCCGCCTCCCTTCTCCGGTCCGTGCTCCCGGGCCCGTTTTTCCTGGGAAGGATGCGGCGGCGGCGGCGGCATCATCTTATCCGCACGGATCACGAATATGACCCGGCGGCCTTTAAAAACAGGGATAGTGTAGCGGCCGAAACGTTTCGCCCGGACGCCGTCGAGCAGGGCCTCATCAAAAACCCCCGGGGCATTCCCCCACCGGCTGGAAGCGGCAAGGTTTGCTCCGTAAATACCGAATCCCGTAAGCCGTTCCAGAAGCACCGGGTTTTCTTCAATAACCGCATCTATATCATCAAGCCACCTGAAACCCGTAAAAATCATGTTGAGAATCCGTTCATTATCATTATCCCTGATAAGCCGTGAGCGGTCCCTCATCTCCCAGATCACAAAAACCGTTAAAGCCGAAAGCAGCGCCCAGCCCAAAAATGTGACAATCCACGATGACGCGCGCAAACTGATCTTCATGAAGGCCTCCTCACTAATACTACCTGCTATTTACGGACAATAACAAGGCGGAAAATTCTCTTCATTATTCATACCTCAGGGCATCTATCGGGTAGAGGCCCGCGGCCTTGCGGGCAGGGTAAAAACCAAAGCCCACCCCCACGAAGGCCGCGAAGGCCGCCGCGGAAATGACAACCAGGGGATTCACCCGTGTGGGGATCCCCAGGGCCAGCAGGATCCGGCAGATGAGAACAGCCAGCGCTATACCGATAAGCCCGCCCATGAGGCTCAGAATAACGGCCTCGGACAAAAACTGGAAAAGTACATCCCGCTTCCTGGCGCCTACGGCCATGCGAATCCCTATCTCCCTGGTACGTTCAGTCACCGATACCAGCATGATGTTCATGATCCCGATGCCGCCCACGAGAAGGGATACCCCTGCAATGGCCGCAAGGAGGGTGGTTAAATTCCGGGAAGTTTCCGATGCCATATCAATAATATCCGCCATGTTCATAATATCAAAATCCGCTGTATCCAGGGGCCCCAGTTTGTGGGCTTCCTTCAGAATCAGTTCCGCTTCCTTCCGGGCGGCCTCCATGTAACCTTTGCTTACAACACTCATGGCGATAGAATTTAAGTTCTTTGAATTGCTGAGCCTTGTAAGAACGGTATCCAGGGGAATCATAATAATATCATCCTGATCATTCCCGCCCCCTCCGGCGCCCTTTGGTTCCAGTATTCCTATCACATTGAAGTGGTTGGCGCCGATACGGATCTGGCGGCCTATGGGACTGACGGCGCCGAACAACTGGGACGCCGCAGTGGCGCCCAGCACGGCCAGGCGGTTCCTGGCGGCAAGATCCGCATCTTCAAAGAAAAAGCCCTCCGCCACATCCCAGCTGCGGATTACGAGATAGCCGGGCTCTACCCCCATTACCGTGGTAGACCAGCTGTTGTCCCCGGCAGTAACAGTAAATGTGCGCTGGGCGATTCCGGATACGGCTATGGCGTAACTTGCCTCGTTCTTGAGTTTTATTTCATCCGAGCGGGTAATTGGGCTGGATCGAAACTGGTTGGAGTTTCCCGGGGAGCCCCGGGAAAAAATTCTGCGGGGCATAATCTGGATAAGATTCGTCCCCATACTGGCGATCCGCGTCTCAATGGAACGCTGGGCGCCCTCCCCTATCGCAACCATGACGATCACCGATCCTACTCCGATGATCATACCCAGGGAAGTGAGGAGGCTCCTCATCCTGTTACGGAGTATGTTCCTGAAGCAGGTGTGTAAAAGCCAAAACAGGTTCATGCTTTTCCCGCCCCCTCCGCGCCAGGACCACGGCCCGCCTTCCACTGGGCAAGGTCCTCCTGGGCGCTGCGCGGTTCCTTTACGGGAATATCCTGTACCAGAGTTCCGTCCCGCAGGGTGATCACCCGTCTGGTATAGGCCGCAAGTTCCATTTCATGGGTTACCATGATGATAGTCTTGCCACGTTCATTTAAGGCCTGGAAGAGGTTCATAATTTCCAATGTCATTTCCGTATCCAGGTTGCCCGTGGGCTCATCAGCCAGGATAAACGCGGGATCATTCACAATTGCCCGGGCAATGGCGACCCGCTGCTGCTGCCCTCCCGAAAGTTCCGAGGAGTAGTGGCCCATGCGCTCCCCAAGGCCCACCTCCCGCAGCGCCGCCGCCGCCCGTTCTTTAAAAGAGATACCCTGTTTCGCAGTATTACTGCGCGGGAACCTTGCCCTCTTAAGGGGCCGGTCGTAAAACAGGGGGAGTTCCACGTTTTCCAGCGCCGTAGTCCTGGACAGGAGGTTAAAGGACTGGAATACAAAACCAATTTTCTTATTTCGTATCAAGGCAAAGGTATCGGAAGTGGAAACCGCAGTCTCTATCCCGTCAATACGGTAACTTCCCCCGCTGGGTTTATCCAGGCAGCCCAGGATGTTCATTAACGTGGACTTGCCCGAACCGGAAGGCCCCATGATGGCTACAAACTCTCCCTGTTCGGCGGAAAAATTGAGGTCCCGCAGGGCGTTTACCGTAACGCCCCGTTCCCGTCTGCCGCCTATACGGTACACCCGGCTTATCCCCTCAAGCTCTATAACCGGCATCACCGTACCTGTTCCCGTAGAATTATCCGCATACCTTCAGTAACACTCCCCTCTTCCAGGGGAATAATCTCCGTGTTAACCCCATCGCTGATCCCGGTCCGCACCAAAACTGCCTCCGGCCCGCCGTTTTCCCCGATATACCAGAGAGACCTGGGCCGGGAAGCAGGCTGAGACCGCCTTTCCCCGGTTTCCGCGCCGCTTCCGGCGCCGGCCTGCCGTCTTCCGGAAGCGCCGGGCTGAGGAACGCCGCCCCCGTCCGGAGGCCTCATCCTGCCGGCGCCGGGCATACCGCCCTGTAGAAGCTGGGTAATGCCGCCCGGGGCCTGTCCGCCGGAGACTGGCCCGGCATTAGTACCGGCATTTTCGGCGCCCGCGCCCTGGGCCGGATTTAAACCTTCAGGCTGGTACCGCAGCGCCGCATTCGGCACAAGCAGGATATTTTCCCTCTGTTCTTCAATAAATTCCACCGCGCAGGTCATGCCCGGAAGCAGCGCGCCTTCCCGGTTTTCCACGTTGATGATCACATTGTAGGACACTACGTTGTCCTGCACCGACGGCATAAGCCGTTTACTTTTTACGGTCCCGGTAAAAAACCTGCCGGGAAGGCTCTCCAGGGTAAAGCGCACCGGCTGTCCCTGGTATATAGAGGCAATGTCCAGTTCCCCAACCCAGGACTCGATCTGCATTTCTTCAAGATTTTCCGCCAAGGTAAAGATACTGGTAGAATTACTGCTGGAACTATCCACCACCGTATCCCCTTCGTTTATATTCCGTTCCAATACTATTCCGTCAATAGGACTTGTAATAAACGCGTACTGGTTTATCTCAGTTTCAATAACTTTTAAATTGGCTTCCGCTGCGGAAAGTTCCGCCCTCTGTATCTCCAGTGTGGTCTTTCCGGTTTTAAGTTCATATTCGGAAATCAGGCTCTTTTCTTCCAAAGCTTCCAGGTTCCGGTAATTTATAAGCTGCAGCTCATAGTTCGCCCGGGACTTAATTACCTGGGCAAGATGCTGTTCCCGCTGAAGCCTGAGCATGTCGGTATTGAGCGCTGCAATAATGTCTCCCCTCCGGACTATGTCGTTATAATCAACATTGATTTTTTCAACCTTGCCGCTCATCCTGGGCAGTATCTTTACGGTGGATACCGGGTTAAGAGAACCGCTTGAAGCCACGGTCTTCTCAATGGTTCCCCGGCTAACCGGAACGAACTCATAGGCCCCTTTTCCGCCCTTAAGCGCCCTGCCGCAGCCGGCCCATATCAGGGTTCCCGCAATCAGGAAAAAGAGCAACCCAAAAGGTAAACCACAGGGCCGGGGACGAACAGCTTTTTTCCGCATCACAAACTCCTATGTATGTTATGCATGAACCATGCCAAGCCTTTAAAGTTCTTTTTAGGAATAATCCGGCTGCTTACCGGCAGTGAAATGAGCAAAAACGACATTAAAGCAGCGCTAAAAAACGCTCGATGGCGTTTTTCAATGCTATCATAGGTAAAATTTACACATATACCAAAACAGATGGAAAAGCTTACCCGGATACAGCCTCTCGGTAGTTTTTTTTACGGTCCCCGGTTATACTGAGTCCCCATGAAGAAACAAAGGGCCTTCGTATTCAAGTGTTCATCCTGCGGCCATGAGGAACCCAAGTGGCTGGGCCGCTGTCCCGAATGCGGGGAATGGAACACCCTCATTGAGACAGCCGCCGGGCCGGAAAGAACAGGGGGGGCCTACGACCGCAAAAACGGAAGCCGGAGCGCCGTACCCCAGTCCTACCCCCTCTCATCGGTGAACCCCCAGGAGGGAAGCCGTATGAGCAGCGGCATCACGGAACTTGACCGGGTACTGGGGGGCGGCATCATGAAACGCCAGACGATCCTCGTTGGCGGGGAGCCGGGGATCGGAAAGTCCACCCTGCTCCTCCAGGCGGCAGCCGCTGTAGAAACCAAGGGCCGCCGCCTCTACGTTTCCGGGGAAGAATCCGCAGGCCAGGTACGTATGCGGGCGGATCGGCTCGGCCTCATGGACGGCAGCGGCGGACAGGGCGACAAAATCGAGATCTGCTGTTCCAGCAGGCTTGAAGACATTGAATCCATCATAAACGCGGTAAAACCTGTAATCATCATAGTAGACTCCGCACAGACCCTGCACAGCGACGAAGCGGGACTCAGCCCGGGGACAATCAACCAGATGAAGTACTGTTCCTGGGAACTCATCACCTGGGTAAAGGAACACGATGCCGCCCTGTTCCTGGTCGCCCATGTTACCAAAGAGGGGATCATCTCCGGACCAAAAGCCCTGGAACACCTGGTGGACACGGTACTTTACTTCGAGAGCTCTGCGGGAAGCGCCAACGACGGGGACTGCCGTTTCCTCAGGGCGGTAAAAAACCGCTTTGGGTCCATGGATGAAATCGGTATCTTCACCATGGGCGAAAAGGGCCTTTCCACGGTGGAAGACCCTTCCCTGCTTTTTTTAGTACGCCGCGAGGGGGAGCTTCCCCCCGGGGTCGCCACCAGCGCGGTTCTGGAAGGAAGCCGTACCCTGCTGGTAGAAATACAGGCCCTTACGGTCCCCGCTAAGGGCGCCATGAGCCGGGTCTTCTCGGACCGCATCGACCATAACCGGGTCTCCCGGGTGGCCGCTACCCTGGAAAAACACCTGAATATCCGCCTTTCGGATCACGATCTCTACATCAACGTCGCGGGGGGTATACGTATCACCGAAGTCGGCGTGGAGTTGGCCCTGGCGGCCGCCCTTTACTCCGCCCGGACCGGCATCCCCCTCCCGGCCAACACCGCCATTTCCGGGGAGCTCTCCCTGGCAGGAGAAGTACGCCCGGTGCGCCGTCCGGCGAATCGTTACAAAACCGCCTGTAACCTTGGTTTTACCCGGTTTCTTGGTCCTCCGGGGGAGGGCGTACCACCGGAGCTTTCGGCGCCCACGTTAAAAACAGCCCTAAAGGCGCTCTTTACCTAGGGAAGCACTGATTTATGCAATCGAGCATAAATCAGTGCTACTTTAATGTGGCATTTGCGCAATGAAATGAGCAAATGCATAGGGCAACGCTGATTAGCGTCAAGTTAATCAGCGTTGCC
>JAITNM010000036.1 GCA_031290475.1 Treponema sp.
CATCGGCATTAACGGAAGTCCTAGAAAGGGCTGGAACACCCATACCCTGGTAGCAGAGGCCCTGAAGGGAGCTTCTTCCAGGGGAGCGCTAACGGAACTAATCGATCTTTATGACCTCAATTTTAAGGGCCATGTGAGTCATTTTGAGTATAAACGGAAGGGCGGACTAAGCTTCGGAAAATACACCCACAAAGACGGGCTTTATCCGATACTGGAAAAGCTTACCGGGTGCGATGGATTTATCATCGGATCCCCCATCTATGTCGGGGAGGTAAGCGCCGATGTGCGCGCCCTTTTTGAGCGCCTCACTTTTCAGTATATTACCTACCGTCAGGACGCTTTTACCTTCAACCCACGGCGTAAGCCGGTACTGCTCATCTATACGATAAAAGTACCTGAGCAGGCCCTGGAAGAGACGGGGTATAACGCAAAATTCAGATTTTATGAAGAGCGGTTTAACCAAATCATCGGGCCTGCCAAAACCCTTGTTTGTACCGAGACCCGGCAGACTGCGGATTTCAGTAAATTCAAAATGTCCATGTTCAATGAGGCTGTGCGGAAAAAATGGCGGGAAAAAGTCTTCCCCCAGGACAGACGGAAGGCCTTCGCCCTGGGGGCGGCATTGACTGACCCGGTGAAGGACTAGCAGCCTGTAAAGGCTAAACAGGTGGAATAGTTCACGCTCTCAGCCTGCTGGAATAAAGACGGTAAATTGGTTATATTCTTCGAAATGGGGAGAAACCATGCTGGTTGTTGAAATTCTATTCCGGGTTGTCGGCGGGCTCTGTCTCTTCCTTTATGGGATGAAGATCATGAGCGACGGTATTCAGCAGGCTGCGGGTGAACGGCTGCAGCAGGCCCTGAATTTCATGACCGGCAACCGGATCCTCGCGGTCCTTACCGGCGCCCTGATCACCGCCCTGATACAGTCTTCCTCGGCGATTTCGGTGATGGTAGTTTCCTTCGTAAACGCCGGGCTTCTCACCCTGACCCAATCCATCGGGGTGATCATGGGGGCCAATATCGGTACCACCGTCACCGCCTGGGTTGTCTCCCTGGTGGGATTTGAAATCAAGATTTCAAGCCTGGCCCTCCCGGCGGTGGGTATCGGCTTTTTCATGAACATAGCCAAATGGAAGTACCGGAGCCTGGGGGAGGCCTTTATGGGTTTCGGCTTCCTCTTTCTGGGCCTCCAATTCCTTACCGACGCCCTGCCCAAGATTGGCCCCGAATCATTGGACTTTATCTCAAGGCTTTCCAGCCTGGGCTTTCTTTCGAACCTCATCGCCCTGGGCATCAGTGTGGCGGTTACCTTGCTGATGCATTCTTCGGCGGCTACCATCACCCTGGTGATCACCCTAGCCTACGGAGGGGCCGTTAACTTTGAATTAGCGGCTACCATGATCCTGGGGGCCAATATCGGCACCACTATCGACGCCATCATGGCCGCCTTCGGGGCTAAAACCGCCGCTAAACGTACCGCCCTGGTGCACGTACTCTTCAATGTGGTAGGTTCCGTGGTTGCCCTGATATTCCTCAAGCCCCTCCTCTTCCTGGTGGATATTCTTACCCCAGGGTCTTCTCTGTCATTTACCGGCGGAGACGGCGGACTCAGTATAGCTACCCACCTGGCTATGTTCCATACGGTGTTCAACGTACTCTGTACGATAGTGTTTCTGCCATTTACTAAACAGTTTGCCGCTTTAGTAACAGTGCTCATCAAAGACCGGGGCATGACGCCCGAAGTGCGGCAGTCCTACAAACTGGAATACCTTTCTTCCCTCCACAGCGCCACTCCGGAACTCAACATTATCCGTGCGGAAAAGGAAATTCGGGACATGGCAGGGCTGGTCTCTTCTATGTACGCCAAATTTAGCGAAGCCCTGCGTACCCTGAGGAACATTGAGGACAAGGAAGAAGCGGTAAACAGCCTTGTGGCGGAAATGCAAGAGAAAGAAGAGCTTGCCGATGAAATGCGGGTGGAACTCACCCGGTTCCTCATGGAATGTACCCGTCAGCAGTTAAGCCGCCGGTCCGACCGTAATGTCTACCACCTCCTCAGGATCATTGCCGACCTCGAAGACATGACCGATGACAGCTACAGCGTGAGCCTCATGCTGGAACGGAGCGTAAAGAAAAATCACCTCTTTAAAGAGAAGGAAATGGAGGCCCTGGTCCCGTATGTCACCCTGGTGGAAAGCTTTCTGTCTTTTGTCAGGGAGAACCTTGGGCGCAGTATTTCTGCCGAGCAGGCGGCGTTCGCCGGAAATTTGGAAGAACAGATCGACAAATACCGGAACAAACTCCGAAAGATGGGCCGTAAACGCATAGAGGCCGGCGAGGACCTAAAGACAGAACTGCTGTTTATTGACCTGGTACGCCGCATCGAAAAGCTCGGGGACATCTGCTACAATATCTCAGAAGCCCTCTTCCACATGACGCCGCGCGGGCAACTGCCCGCGCACTAAATCCTACCTCTCGGCAAACGGTTACTACCGTATGACGCCGCGCGGGCAACTGCCCGCGCACTAGAAGAGAAACCACTGACCTCACAGACCACACGAACAGGAAGATATTTCGAACAAAAAGTCTGTAGCGTCTGCGTGGTCAGTGGTTAATGATTCTCCTTATTTTTCACAGTTTACCGGTAGTATCTCTGTTCTGCACCGATGGTGGTACTGTCCCCGTGGCCCGGGAACACCCCAATGCCGCTGTCCATGGCAACAAGCCGCCTGATGCTCTTTTCGATGGCTTGATAATCACCCCCGGGCAGGTCGGTGCGGCCTTCCCCGGCCTGGAAGAGGGTGTCCCCGCTAAAGAGGAGTTTGCGCTGTTCCCAGAAAAAGCAAACCGAGCCGGGTGTGTGGCCGGGGGTGTTGAGCACGGTAAAGGGGCCTATGGCGTCCCCTTCGGCAAGGAGGCGGTCAGGGGCGGGAAGGAGCTTCCAGAGGCTGTCTATGTAGGAGTGGTCGCCCGAGGCGGCGGCAAAACTGTGGCAGTGTACCTTATAGGCCTCCGGGCCGAGATAGGCGGCGTCATCCCGGTGAATGGCAATAACCGGGTCCTCTTCCGCCGCGCCGGCGGTATAGGCAGCCAACAAATCCGGCAGGGCTGCAAGATGGTCGAAGTGGCCGTGGGTTAAGAGGATATATTTGGGATAGAGATTTAAATCCCTAAGATGTGCTACAATAACAGGGGCTTCGTCACCGGGATCGATAACCGCGCAATTTTTGGATCCCCTCTTAATAGGAGTCTCGTCTTCTAATGGGACGATCCAGCAGTTGGTGGCGATCTCCCCCACAACCAGAGGTTTGGGTATAAAATTATTCATAGAGGGATAATACACTGCGGATTCAGGATTTACTAGTGATTATAATCCTGGCTGTTTTCTGGTACGGCATGGTTCCCGTGGCAGGGGCATTTTCGCTCAGGCGGGCCTGGCGGACCTTCCGGCGTTTTTTTAACGAACTCCGGCAGAGGCCCTTTCTGGACTACGCCGCCTACCGCCGGGGTGAGGGGGGGGTATACCGGTTTATCGGCGGTTTTGAATCGGTCACCGATGGGCATACCCTCTGGATCCGGGGGGATGAGCTCACGGTTCCGGTGGCCCTCAATGGGGCGCAGACCTACGTACTCCCCATGCCGGGCTCCTCCGAGGCTGCCCAATCCGGGGGAAGCCCAACGGACGTCCGGGAAGACGCCGGGCAAAAAATAGCCGCCGGTGATACGGTAAAGAAAACAGGAACCGGCGGCGGGGATATCCACGAAAGTTTTGATCCCGGCAAAGAAACCCCCCAGAAGATCCGTTGGGAACAGGTTACCTCCCTTACCGAGGGGGCGAAAGTATTTGTGGGAGGAACCCTTATCCCCCAAAAAGACCGGCTTACCTTCGTTGCCGACCGGGGGAACCCCCTGCTGGTAATTTTTTACGACGGCCCTGACCGCTCCCTTTCCACCATGGCAATCCGGGCAGGGCGGGAGGATAACGAGTACTGGAACCACATCACCCCCTACGCCTTTATCCTGGGGGTCTTCTCTCAGATTATCATGGTACTCAACTACATCCACCGCCCCGCTTTCCGGTTAACCGTTATGACCGCCCTGGCTGCCCTGTTCATCCCCCTGTATACCCTTATTCCGCCGGGATGTGTATTTACCATTTTTTACCGCCGGCTCTGGTGGCAGGGACGGGTATACCGGGCATACCGGGATCTGGTCCGCCTTCCCCTGAACTACAGCCCGGAAAGACGCGTTTCGGACCTTCCGGTGCGGCTCCCGGACGGAGAACTCTACGGCGGCGTTTATTACCGGGAACTCCCCGGGGATACCCGTATAAAGATTGAAAATGGGGAGATTCCGCTTCTGATCCCCGGAATTGGATTTAAACGCGATAAGGCCGTCCAGGAAAGGGGCAGGGACCAAGGCTGGTATATTTTCGGTACATTGGAAAACCGGGAGGAGAAGGGGCTTCCCACCCCTCCCCGGGATGCATTAGCCACCTACGGCGCCATTCCCGGAAACCCGGAATTTCTAGCCCGCTACTTCACGGTAAAAGCCTATGTGTTGGAGATCATTTCCTGGATGCTCTTGCTTACCGGAATCATTTTAAACACCGTCTGTATTGCCTTTATCATCCTCAATATTCAAGGTTGATTTGGAAGCGGGTCCATGGGGAGTTTCGTCCCCGGCGTCCGGCGTCTCCATTGAGGCAGGGCTTTCAAGATCCCCCTCTCCAAGGCCCCGATCCGCTCCCTCATCTTCGGTATCTTTCTTAGCCCGGGCGTAATTTACCAAAAGAGGCCGTCCCCGAAAAACCATGCCATTCAGGGTATTAATAATATCATCCGCCGCGGTTTTCCGGACCTGTACAAAAGAATAATTGTCCAGAATACGGATTACCCCGATGTCTTCTTTAGCCGTCTGGACTTTGGAGAGAATAAGTCCCAGGATTTCCCGGGGGAATACCTTCCTGCTTCGGCCTGCACTGAAGAATAGTCTGACCGAATCTTCTTCCGCCAGGGGGAATCGCTGCTCTCCGTTCCTGGCGCCTTCGTCTTCCTGGCCGGCAGCGCCGGTACGCCTCTCTGAGGGGGCTTCTTTCCGGGAAGGCTGGTATTGCTGGTTTCCCCGCCGGTACCCTCCTTCCCGTCCACCGCCTTTTTGATCCAATTCCATGAGCAACCAGGCGGTCAAATAGGATCGCTTAAAAAATGAAACTTCTTTTTTGACAAGAGAACGATACTGATTCAACAGAACCGGATCTGCCACGGTATAGATCTTTTCGAGACTTTCACTGATACGTTTTTTTATTCGGTCCTGGTCAAATTGAATGGACATATTAACCTCTGTTCATTATGGTATAAATAACAAAAATACTCAAGATACAATCTGCCCTAGGAGCCTTGCGGCTAAAGCCCGGCAAACTCCTAAGAGTTTATAAGCCCAGCTCTTCTCCCACCAGGATCACTTTAATACGCCCTGCAGGTTTACTTTGGCGTATCTCCACAATGTAGCTGCAGATGCAGCCCGGGGACTTACAGTCCCCGCAGGAACCGGTAAGAGCGCAGGGGGTATTTTGGGCGCCTATCCGCTGGGCGTTAACCGGAGCGGCATAGGTGCGAGCCCGCGCCCGGGCATCTTCCGGGGTTTTGCAAACCTTGTTCATCCCCGTAATCAGGATGACGCTCTTTGGGCCGAAGAGGATAGGGGCGACCCGGTTGCCCGTGCCGTCAATGTTAATCAGGACGCCATCTTCGCTCAGGGCGTTTATGCCGGCAAAGAAGGCGTCGCAGAGCAGGGCTTGGCGCATCAGCTCCAGCCGTTCCTCCGGGGTTTTTGCCTTGTCCCGGTCAATGACCTTGAAGCCCTTCTCGTACAGCATACCGGTAACGCCGGTTTCCTCAACGGTCACCGAGCCGCCCCAGGATACCGAAGATCCCGGTGTTAAAAGGGACAGGGCTTTTTCCGCCGCCTCTTTCCGGTCCTTACAGTAATAGGCTTCAAAGTGCCGTCCTTCCAGGTTTTTTACCGTCAGCGCTCCCTGGAGTTCGTACTTTTTGATTATTGATTCCTCTCTTCCCAGCATAACAATCCTCCTCTTTAAATTAGTTCGGCATTATCTATTTTTTCCAGATCCAGCTCCCAAAGCAGATTTTGTACTTTACTGTTTGAGACGCCCCCGATTATGTACAGTTTGTTCTTATCATCAAGATAAAAGGCCACAGGTTCAGTAACAGATCGGGGGAATTCCTGGATAAACAGATTGTTGAAATAATCTTTTTTGTAGTCATAAAAGATAATGGAACGGGAATTTTCAATTCCGTTGTAAGTACCGAATACAAAAAAGATCTTATTATATTTTGATATGACTACTGCTTTTGAGAAAATCCTGCCTGCAAATTCATTGCACGCTTTATGGGTGATGCCGTCATTCCCCAGGGTAATTAAATAATAATCACTATGGCATACAGGAAAGTCGCTGTTTAGCTTTTCTTGCAGAACCGGTTCTGTACCGGGGGGAAACTGCCGGGTAAAACCCGAAAAGACAATGGCGCTGTTTTCAAAATTCTGGGATGTCGCGCCGGACCTGGCAAAATAGGAGGGATCTCTTAACTCCTGAGTTTTTCCGGAAAGGATATCTGTTTTGTATATCACATTATCTGTATCCAATCCGCCTGAATAATACAAAATTCCCCGGGCATAATCAAAAAAACTGTTGAACCTGAGTCCCATTTGGGGAACCTGGATGTTTCTGATCCTGTAAGAGGGCAGGGTGATGATGACGATTTCACTATAAATAAGGATAGGGCTGGAATGGCCAAAAGACGCGCCCCCTGCAATGATGATGCTGTCATTCCAAAAGTACATCTCATGATTTATCCTGGGGCTGATGCTGGTAGTAACAATATCTTCTGTGGAAAAATCACTGGTCTTGATAACGTACAAATTACCGGAACACCGGAAATCAGCGTCAAATCCGCCGAATAAGAATAGTTTGCTTTTGTCGGAATTAAGGCAGTACCCTGCCGCTGCTTTTCTTAGGGGGTGCTTTTTCGGTATTGGCTTATACTGCCAGTATTCCGCAAGTTCAACCGATAGGCGCCGCATGTACCGTAGTGTACCCCATGGCGTCCTCATCGTCAATAGAAAAAAACTTGACTTTTGCTTAACCGCTCTTGTGTTTAGAAGGGGGGAAAGGTACACTCAGTTCATGTTAGGGGAAGTTACCGCACGGATAATAGAAACTCTGGGGGAATACGAAAGATCCCATGGCCTTCCCAAGTCCTGGAAAACGCCCCTTGTCGCCGTGGCATCCGCCGCCAACGCGAATTTTGCCCGCTTAAAAGAAGTTGTATCCCCAACTCACCTGCTCCCGGAGGATATACTCCCGGGGGCAAAGAGCGGGGTTAGCTTTTTTATCCCCTTTGAGGACTGGATTGTCCATGAAAATACCGGGGAAGGCCCCGCGTCCCGGTCCTGGGCTTTGGCGTACCTGCAAACCAACGATCTCATCGCCCATATCAATGTAAGCCTGGAAAGTTTATTCCAATCCAGGGGCGCCGCAACAGGCAAAATCCCCGCCACCCACAATTTTGACGAGGAACGGCTTTTAAGCGACTGGTCTCACCGGCATATAGCCTATATTGCCGGTCTCGGCAGTTTCGGCCTTAATAACATGCTTATCACCAGTCAGGGCTGCTGCGGCCGTTTCGGCTCCCTGGTAACGGATTTTGCCTTCCCCGAAGCGGAATACGCCCGGCAAGGCCCCTTCCCCGAACGCTGCCTCCACAAACTCCGGGGGATCTGCGGTCTCTGCCGTACCCGTTGTCCCGCCGGCGCCTATACCCCGGAGGGCTTTGACCGCCATCGCTGTTACGCCCGCTGCCTGGAAAACGCCCGGCGCTACGAGTCCCTGGGCCTGGCCGATGTTTGCGGCAAATGCGTAACAGGCCTCCCCTGTTCCCTCCGGGACCCCTCCCTATAGCCGCCGCCGGTAAGTCCGTGTCGTCTGAAGAACCCGCTTCCGTAATGCCGTGATGCCTCATCGTAAATTCTAACCTTGGGGCGTTCAGGCCGCTATCCTCATTGTAGGGGCCTTTATCGCCAAACTACTAATCAGTATTCTCTGGAAGGACGAAAAATATAGGCCGTAGGGTTTTTCTGTTCTCGCTTGAGTTTCTCGCTTGAGTTTCTCCTTGACAAACCACCCGGTTTAGGCGATATTGAGAGCAGGCGGTAGCGCCGAAGCTGTATTCGTTGAGGTTCGTGAGCCCGGAAACGGGTAAGCGTAGTATGCCCGTCGAATGCGGCTTTTTTATTTTATTTCAAAGCCAACCGCTGAATAGTAATAGGCAAATCGGCGGTTTTCTGTCCTTTTAACGGTTATATTTATTCTAAACGGCTTGCCGTTGATCTTGCACTGGTTCTCAAAGTAACTTACATCGTCAATTCCGGGCGTGTTTTTCGAGTCTTCGACCGTTTTAAGAAATTTTGCCCCTTCAATCATCATATCAAGCAACTGGATAGACAGGATTCGTTCTCTCGTTCGAGATTTTGCTCTCCATTCTTTGACTACCCTGCTGGACAGCTCAATAGGCCAGTCTGTCTCCCAGTTCGCAACAGCCACCGGGGGAGCCTTGGGGCGGAATTAAGTGTATGTACCTTGAGTCAAATACCTTACGAGAACAACCATACCCTGTCCGCTCTGCCTCCCCCCGCCGAAAGGCGGGTTCTTGGGTTGGTTGATTAAGAAGCTAAGTGTCCGTCTATATATGGTTAATTCCAATGTTTTCAAGAATTTTTGTAGGAATTTCTAAAATTCAGGCTTGCCTGCCCGAAGCCGTTTATTGGGAAAGGTTCGGCTCTGTTCCCGTCCATGATAGCGGTTTGTGGCGAATCGGATGAGGAATACAAAAGGAAGGTAATTTTATCCGGGTATCCGAGCGAACTTTACACCTCACTTTACGGAAGATGGGATAAGGTGGAGAAGGATTCCATTGCCGGAATATAGAGGATTTCGCCGAAAAGGGGCGGTATGATTACATCAAAGCCACCACAAAGGAAATGCTGGATATGCTTTCGGAACTTCGCGGCGCGGTGTATTTTGATAATTTATGACCCTAGACGGAATCGAACCATCATAGTTGGCTTAGAAGGCCAATGCTCTATCCATTGAGCTATAGGGCCGAATCTTTCTCAAACCGCTTTATTGAAGCGTTTGATATATTAAAACAAGGATTCGGCGAATTGTCATAGACCTTATACCGGAATCCGCAATGTATCGCGGCGGCGATGAGTACCCCGTTGGGCAGGTATCCCGTCTCCTTCTCTAAGAGGTGTTTCAGGCCATAACTCGAATACCGCCTGTTTATCACCTTTATCTTACCCATGCCTTCCAGCAGGGCACACGCCCCGGCGAACTCCTGCCAGTAGGCATCCAGCCCCTTCCTCAGCCCCGCCAGGCTATCCGTGAACTCCCGGCCGGTCATCTCTTTTCCGAAGTTATCCTTGCCCTTTTCAGCATCTCCCTTGAAAAACTCGAATGAATGGAGTCCTTCGATTGACAGCCACGGCTCGGAGGCTATAACCTGTTTGAGAGCTTTCAAAGCCTCATTTTTGTTCAAAAACCCCAACCTCCCCCTTGAAACCGTGCTGATTTCGTGCAACCATTATACAAGATATACACGATATAGGCAATATAGACGGGCTTAATGTGCCATCGAAAACGCCTTAATTCGTTATCTAGTAAGTAATTACTTGCATAGCAAGGAGTTACGCGACTTGCCTGGAATTTACGGTCAGGGCCTTCTAAGCAGCAGGTAGGGGGTTCGAGTCCCTCGTGTCGCGGACCAGAACCGTGGGACACGTGAGACCGCTTTAGCTCATAATAGCAGCACAGAGGTCTATCTAATTCTTGTCTTATTTCATGATCGATGGGAATGACTCTCTCCGCAGCAAGCTGCGGAGTATCGTCGTTGGATAGGAAATTTATTGTACTGCCGGGGTACATACCCCGATTCGAAAATACCGAAGCATTAACCGCTGCAAGCAGCGGG
>JAITNM010000037.1 GCA_031290475.1 Treponema sp.
TAGAACCAACATTTTTTTCATATCCAATTCCCTGGCATACGTTTATGTAGCTTTTTTACAAAGCTATTCTAAAATATTTTTAAGATTCTAAAAAAATTATAAAAATTTATATATTCTCCATTAAAGTAATCATAAACAAATTTAAATTTTGATGCAATAATTGTTATTTATTTTTTTGAAAAAATTGAGAACAGCGGGGGCTCTTTCAAAACGTTGTATTCTCTTCCAGGGCCAGGGCGTCAAAGCGCCCTTCCCCGCCTGATTCCAGGGCGGTAAGCCGGCAAGCTATGCTCCGCCTGTTTCCGTTTCCACGCCCCTGGTCCGGGGAAACGAGTACCCTGAGGTAGTTATCGGTGACGGCCGGGATGTACCCCAATTCCGAAGGCTCTTTTCCCCGGAAGGGAACTTCGGCTGTTTCACGGCCCGGGCCCCCAAGTTCCGGAACCGCCTCGACGGTTTTACCCAGCCAGCGTTTTACATAGGCCGCCCTGCCCTGCCTTGCCAGATCCGTAAGAGCCTCCACCCTGGATACCGCGTCCCGCTGGCTCACCGGGTTTTTAAAAGACGCCGCGGCGGTTCCCGGACGTTTTGAATAGGGAAAGGCGTGGATCCAGGCAAACCCTGTTTTTTTGCAAAGTCCATAGCTCCGCTCAAAATCTTCGGGCCCTTCTCCGGGAAACCCGGTAATAATATCGCAGGCCAGGAACGGATCGCCCTTGACCGCCCTAAGCGCCGCCGCCCCGGTCTCGATATCAAGGGCGGTATACCGGCGGCCCATCCGTTCCAGAACGGCATCGCTGCCCGACTGAACCGAAAGGTGGAAGTGGGGCCTTATCCGGGGATCTTTCAAAACTTCAAGAAACCGGGGCGTAATGCCCTCAGGCTCAAGGGAAGAAAGCCGCAGGGCGATATGGGAACTGCCTTTAAGCAGAAAGGCCAGAAGTCCTCCCAGATCCCCTGCGGAATCATCCCGGTACTGGCATATATTAACCCCGGTCAGTACCGCTTCCGCGTAACCCCGCTCTTCCAGGGAACGGAGCCTTAAAAGTACGGTTTCCGCGTCAAGGCTCACGCTCCTCCCCCTGGCCAAACGCGCCCGGCAATAGGCGCAGGCGTGATCACAGCCGTCCTGGATTTTAAGGAAGGGCCTTGAATGAAAGGGAGAATCCGCCGGGTTAAACGCGAACGCCGCCCCCGGCAGGGGATCCTGTCCCGTCCCGGTTCCGCCTCCGGACGCCCGGGGGAAAGCCGGAAGAACGCCCGGTTCCAGGAGTTTGCCGGACTTGAGCAAAAATCCACAGGTCCGGCAGGCGCCGGGGCTTTCCTTTACCCCGGTCTCCGCCAGACGCCGGGGAAGAGCCAAAAGGGCGCTCTTCAATTCCCCGGAGACCACAGAAAGACGGCGCCGGTCCAAAGCGGCAAGGGCCCCGGCGTCAAGGGTTGCGTAGCAGCCTGTCACGATAATGTGGGAATCGGGGTTGTCTTTGAGGGCTTTACGGATAATACGCCGGGCCTTCTGCTCCGCCTTGGAAGTTACGGTACAGGTGTTTAACACCAGGATATCCGCAGGCGCCCCCCAGGGTACCAGGGCAAAGCCGTCTTTTCTGAAGGAATCGGCAATAGCTTCGCTTTCCGCCTGGTTGAGTTTACAGCCTAAGGTTTGTATGGAGACGGAAACCATGTCCTTTTAACGGCGGCCCAGGGCTTGCCGGGCGCGGTCCAATCCCCGGCGGGCGTCGGAAAGCTGGGAATTGAGGGACAGGGCCCGTTCATAGGCGGCCACCGCGTCCTGGAGATCCCCGGCGCTTTCCCGGGCATAGGCCAGGCGGGACCACCACGCGGCGTTTCCCGGCGTATAGTGCACCGCGGTGGACAGGGCAATATCGGCATGGCGGAAACGGCCTAAACGTATGAAAATTTCCCCGATAAAATAGTATACCGTTTCGATCCGTCCCCCCTCAGGGGCCAGGTTGATATACTCCTGAAAGTACTGTAGGGCTTCGCTGTTCTGACCCTGGAAGTAGCTTATCTCCCCCAGGATCTCAATTATCCGCACATCGTAACGGCCGATCTTCCGGCCCTCGGCCGCGTAGGTTTTGGCTTCCTCATACCGGGACAGGCGGATAAGGCTCCAGCAAATAACCACATGGGCGTCCAGGTTGTTCCGGTTGGCCCGAATCTCGTTTTTGCAGATCTCTACCGCGGTTTCGTACCTGCCGTTCCGGTACTCCAGGAGGGCGTCCCGGTTCTGGCCGAACAAAACAAGGGGCAAACATACCAATACCAAGCCTGCAAGAAACGCCTTTTTCATCCTGATAAAATCCGCAATAATTCTCTTTATGAGATGGAGTTCTGGACGACCATGGTACAACGGCCGTTAAACATACAGCCTGTTTCCATGAAAAATCCCCCCTCGGGGGCGGTCACATTCCCGGTCAATTTACCGGTTACGGATAATTCAACCCTTTCGGCGGCGCTTATGTTCCCCCTCACGGTTCCCCGGACAATAACATGGGAAGCCCTGATATTGGCTTCCACCACCGCGCTTTCGTCGACCACTAAAAGTCCTTTAGCGTCGATCTCACCGGAAACCTTACCCCGAATAAGGAAGGGTTTTTCAAAGTTAAGGATCCCTGAAAAATCTATGTCCCCGGACAGGATCGTGTCAAAATCCTCATCCTCCAGGACCTCATCATGAACATCAGTCATTGGGTAAATTTAGCCGGGTAAGGAAGGTTACGTCAAGGCCCCAAGGCTCTCCCGCGAACCGGTGAGCGGGTTCTTTGGGTATGGACCCTCGCCACGAATCAATTTTATGGTGTATAATTATTGAAAATCTGAGATAAAGGAGCAGGAAATGGATTTTGTAAAAGACATGAAAACCAAGGCTAAATCTCTTCAAAACCGCCTGGTTTTGGCGGAAGGGACCGAACCCCGTACCGTCAGGGCGGCCAGGATAATTATTGATGAGGATCTGGCCGCTTCGGTAACCCTGGTTGGCAAGGAATCGGACATACAGGAAGTTGCCTCCAAAGAGGGGGTGGATCTGTCGGGGATCAATATCGTAAACCCTGAATTTTCCCCTCACCTGAGTAAATACGCCCAAACCTACTACGATACCCTCCATGCCAAGGAACAGGCCAAAATAGCAAAGGGCTCGGTTATTCCCAACCCTATTACCATCGAAAGGGCGGCAAAAGAAGTTTCCCATTTTCTCCGCTGGGGGGCCATGATGGTCCATCTGGGAGACGCCGACGCCATGGTGGCCGGGGCCGAGAGCGCCACTGCGGATGTTCTCCGCGCGGGGCTGAGCATCATCGGCACCTCGCCGGGTTCAAAGACCGCCTCTTCCTGTTTCGTGGTTCAAACTACCAATCCTTCCTGGGGCGTTGACGGGGCGCTTATCTTCTCCGACTGCGCGGTGGTGCCGGAGCCCACGACGGAGCAGCTTGCTGATATTGCCATAAGCGCTTCCCAGTCCTGCAAGGAATTCCTCGGAGTGGAACCCGTGGCAGCCCTCCTCTCCTTCTCCACCAAAGGCTCCGGGGGAGATACGCCGGTGGTGCTCAAGGTACGGAACGCCCTGGATCTGGTAAAACAGAAAGCCCCGGACCTTAAAGTTGACGGGGAGATTCAGGCTGACGCCGCCCTGGTTCCCTCGGTGACAGACAAAAAAGCCCCGGGCAGCCCTATTCGCGGCAAGGTAAACACCCTGGTATTCCCCAGCCTGGAAGCGGGGAACATTGGGTATAAACTGGTTCAGCGCCTGGGCAATGCCGAAGCCTTCGGTCCCTTCCTCCAGGGCTTTGCCAAACCTATCTCCGATCTTTCCCGGGGCGCCTCGGTGGAAGACATTGTGGTTACCGCTGCGGTTACGCTGGCCCGGGTACGATAACCGGCCTTAAAGGATTTGCGGTACAATACCTTAGAAGAGGGACGGAGAAAACTCAAAGAGGCGATCCAGGCGGGGACAAGGCGGGATTATTCCAAGGCGACCCGTATTCTGGAAGACCTCATTGCCGCTTTCGATTCCCTCCTCGAACCGCCGGATAAAGACCATGCCGGGGAAGAGATCAGAGTTCTACGGGACGAGATCCTACCCTTGGCATGGCTTTTTTTAGGCCGGTCCCTCCACGCTCAGGGAGATTATTCCCGTTCCCTCACCGCCTTTGGCGAATACATCCGCTTGGCCCCTAATTCCCCCGAAGGCTACCGTTTTGCCGGCCGTACGTACCTTACCCTGGGGCTTCCCCAACGGGCGATCCCCCTGCTGGAAAAAGCCCGGGACCTGCGGCCCGCCGACGCTTCCGCCATGGCCCTCCTGGGAAGCGCCTGCCTCAAGGCCAGGCATTCCCAGGCCGCGGTGGATATACTCCGGCAGGCGGTAGAAGCCGGGGCGGGCCTCCCCTCCGCCAAGGGCATTCCGCCGGAAAATCCCCTCTCGCAGGCGGAACAGAAACGTCTTTACCGGGCCTACCTCAACGCCCTTTTTATCCGGGGAATACGTCTCTGCCGTAACGAGCATTACGAAACGGGGATAGGGATGCTCCGTTTTGTCCTTGAAAACGGCCTTGACGAAGTTAAGAACATCCCCCTCCTCCGCCTGGAACTTGGCCGGGCCTGCAGAGAGACAAACAGGCTGGATGAAGCGGCGGAACACTATACCCACGCGCTGAACCACGCTCCGGATGATACCAATATCCGCTGGTACCGGGCCTCCATTCTCATGTCCCTGGGCCGGAATCAGGAAGCCCTGGAAGACCTGGAGATCATCCGCCGTGAGACCGGACAGGAAGATCCCGGGGGAATGGGAGATGAAAGCATCCCCCCGAACCTCCCCTGGAACGGCGAACTGGTGGATCGTTTCATGATCCGCTCGTTTCTCGCTAAACAGGAATGGCGAAAGGCCGCGGATGCCGCCCGGTCCTGGCTGAGAAGCCGGGGCCAGGACAGCGCCATCCACGCCATGTACGCGGAAGCCCAGCGAAACCTGGGGGAATACCGGCCGGCTATCAACCACCTGCACCAGGCCCTAAAACTGGCCCCCCGGGAAATCCAGCTCTGGTACGCCATGATCCTCACCAGTTTTGAAGGCGAAGACTGGGACGCGCTTAACCACGCCCTCAAAATGGCTGAAAACCTGGGAGGAGACGGGGAGATTATCCGGCGTTTTTCGGCGCTTCTGGAGATCAAAACCCGTCTCCCCACCGGGGATACCACCGAGGCGGAGGATCGGGAGGCGGTAGAGCTGCTGCAGAATGCCATTCGTATCATAGGGCCCGAACCTGATATCATGTATTTGCTCGGGGAACGGTACCTCAAACTGGGGTACCTTGAGGGGGCCGTCAAATGGCTTGAAAAAACAAAGGAAACCGACGGGAACCACGAAAAGTCCTACCTGGCCCTCATCGCCGCGTGGGAAGAACTCAACCGGGAAGCGCTGCCCAGGGCGGCAAAAAAACTGGGGGCCGCCTACGATCAGTACCTGGCCCTTTGGCCCGATAACCGCGGCATACACCGGGACCGGGCCCTCTTCCTGGTTCACCAGGGGGACTTCAGGAAGGCCGCGCCTGAACTGGAGGCCCTCCTCCCCCGGGAGCCTCAAAACCCAACGTTGCGCCGCCTTTTGGCCTACTGTTACCGGAAAACCGGCAGGTACAAGGAGGCGGCCTTTTACCTCAAGGGGCTCCTCAAGGAAAAACCCGAAGATACAAACCTCCTTCTGGAATACTCCCTCTGCCTCTCACGGGCCGGAGCGGCAAGCTATGCCATCCTGGTTTTGGAAAAGGCCATGGAGTTCTTAAATCCGGGGGAAGAAGCGCCCCTCGCCCTGGGTAAACTCCTCTTCCGGGAGAAAAAGATAGAGCGGGCTTTTGATATGTTCCGCAGGGCCGCGGAAAAAAACAAGAAAAACCCGGAGCCCTGGGAGATGATGGCCGCCATGGCCCGGGAACTGGGGGACCGGGAAGGGGTTCTCCGCTATGAACGGGAAGCGAAAAAACGGAAACTGTGAAATTGTAGTGTTAAAACAGTATTCAATACATGGACGACATTGTATTTCCTGCTTTATCCTATTGTTTCAAAATTTCCAACAGAAGATAGTAAAGTATAAAACTGATTACGTTCTTCTATTGAATAAAAAGTAAATTTTTTAAACCCAAATGCACCATATATTGTTAAATCATGGGTTTGCTTAATTTTATTATCTTCTGTTATTTCTACATGTGTATAACCTGAAACCTTCTGAATTTCAGCAATGCCGATTTCTTTACGTACAAAAGGTTTACTAAAATTAAGCAAACTAAATTGAGGATAAGATAAAATTTTTTCATTCAAATTTATTTCCACCCCTTCATGTTCAACCTTTCGGAATAAATATGAACCGATAGAACAAATAATAGAAAGTAAAAAATAACCTATATCG
>JAITNM010000142.1 GCA_031290475.1 Treponema sp.
AAATTGATCCTGATGACGCTACTGTAACTGGGGTGTTTTCAGGTATGGAGCAGGCTGGTCAGTTTCCCACTACGGCAACGTACCAATCAACACTCCTCCTCATCGACCTGCTGGGAAAATATCCCTTTACATTCAGCGACAAAATAACCCTCTTTCCGGCGCTGGGCTTGTCGTTCCGCATCCCCATAAACGGCAACGATTACAGTGATATAAAGCACGAAGCGAACTGGGGGCTGGGCATCAAATTAGGCGGCGGCATGGATTTAAATGTGACCGATCATGTCTACATCCGCGGCGAAATTCTCTGCTATCTTGAGTTTACCGCCGATAAAGACATAACCGTCCCTGAAATGTCCCCCATATTGGTGGAGCAGCTCGGCACCGCCGACACCGTCTTCAAAGTAAAGAGCGAAGGCTACTACATTCAGCCGCAGGTAAAACTCGCCGTGGGGTATAAGTTGTAAGAAGAAAGATTATGGGGAATAGTGGAAGACGGCTACCGGAAACTATTCTGTTAGTTCGGAGTAAAATCACCGTTCACTGTTCCCCACTACGAATAGGTGAACGGGGTAATATTATGTGAAATACGCTGATATATCTTAGTTATGTGTCATTGCCTTAAATAATTTATCCAAAAAACTATTGACATATACGTGATTGTGGAATACATTAATATGTAGGAGATATCATGTATACCAAATTAACCTTAAATATTGACCAAAATGTCATTGAAAATGCAAAAATTTATGCCAAAACCTCTAAAAGAAGCGTCTCGAAATTGGTAGAAGAATATTTATCCTCAATTTCTTATAAAACCACTAATGTAAATAATAAACCATTAGGGCCAATAACCAAAGAATTAGTGGGAATAATAACAATGGGCAAAAAAATAGATTATAAGGATATATTAACAGAAGCCTTAATGGAAAAATACTTATGAAAGAAAAAATATATTTTGATAATGATATTATATTAGATGTTTCAATCAAAAGAGAGATGGATATAACGGATTCTGTAAAATTAATAAATTTTGTGGAGGAGGGAGAATATAAGGGATTTACATCATCGGTAATATTTACAAATACATATTATATTCAAAGGAAATTAAAAGACCATCAATTATGTTTTGTGGATTAATTATTTCTTGAATTTGAAACAGTGCAAAAGATCTAGTAGAAGAGGAATATTTCAATAAATTAGGTAATCAGTAGAGAGTTCATCCAGTCCCATAAGGCGGGCATTGCGACGGCTTATAAAGCCTGAGCCATTGGGCCGGCTTTCGGCGTGGTTTTTGTCCAGAGTTCGTCAAGGGCGTCTCCATGGCGATATGGGGAATATAATCGCCCCCGGTGTACTTGATAAGCCGGGGTCCAAGCGGCAGGGTAAAGCTCAGGCTGGCCATGAGAAGCCGGTGACTGACACCGATCCAGTCCCCGGTCCAGCCGGAGGTTTTTTGCCATTATATCGATCCCCGGCTTGCCGAAAAAACCGAAAGATGTTATGGTTACCCATCATCGGCGCTAAAAGCCGGTTATTTTTTCTCCATCCAAACATAAGGATGGCTATAAAGGAGTTTTTAATGAGTGTTCGGGCCACAGATTCCCTAATTGCAGAAGTAGTTGTTGCCTCAGGTTTAACCAACGGTCCCGCAATGATCGTGCAGGCAGTTGACGCGGAAAAGAAATTGATCACTACTGTTTGGTTTTCCCATACCCAGGAAGCCCAGGTTGGGATATTCCCCGCCGGCTCCCTGGACCGTTACGAGGGAACCGCCGCTCCGGCAGCCAAGAAAGCCGGAAAGCGGGGCAAAAAACCGGCAAAATAGCCTCCCCGGTATCTAAGGAAGCACTGATTAACGCAAACTGAGCGTTTTTTCAATGAACCACGAAGTCGAAGAAGTTAAATAAGTAAAGAAAACATATGATTTATGTCTTTCGTCTTCGACTTTGCGGTTAAATTTCGTGGTAAAATGATTTGAGTAATTATTCATTGGCCATGTCATCTGTATAAGACGGAACACGAGCGAGGGTTTAATTCCTATTGTTGGCCGCAGAATTCCTTCCATGCCTTTTCGTCAGGACCGGCTGCGGCCTTCCCCTTGCCGGGGCGGACCAGGGGGGTCTTATAAAGGCCGCTGTTCCGAAGCAGTTCTTCCCTGGGCTCGTACTCCATGTAGCTCAGGCCCCGCGCTTTTGCGGCGGCGTTTTTGGTATCAAGCAGCGCTTCATAGCCCTCCAGTGCGGAAGCCATGTCATCCAGTTCCCCAGGGCTGGGGGGATATAGCGCTAAATCCCTGAATTGCGTCTCCACGCCTCGTTCTTTAAAAAAACGAATAGCCCGCTGGGTATGCCAGCATTTTTTTGTCCCAAAAATTTGAATCATTTCTGTTTTCCCGCCAGTTCTTTCAAGATAAAACCCTTGTATTGTCCCGGTCCATTGATTATACTCAGAACCGTATAATAATATAGAGGGAACTTATGGAAAAAAACGCTATTATTGCGCGGGCTAATGACTACATAGCCAGGGAAAGGGACCCGAATTTTAAAGCTGAGGTGGAAAGGCTCCTGGCCGCCGGGGATTTCAAGGAATTGGAAGACCGGTTTTACCAGGATCTGGAATTCGGCACCGGAGGACTCCGGGGGGTCATAGGCGGCGGCTTTAACCGGATGAATACCCTGGTGGTTAAGAGCGCCACCCAGGGCCTGGCCGCGTACCTCATCAAGGCCTTTCCCGAAAAAGCCGGGGCGGGGAAACTTTCCGCGGTAATTGCCTACGATAGCCGCCATTATTCTATCGAGTTTGCCGAGGCCGCTTCGCTTATCCTGGCGGCTAACGGTATAAAAACCTACCTTTTTTCATCACTCAGGCCCACCCCGGAACTCTCCTTTGCCATACGGAAACTGGGGGCTGATACGGGCATCGTGGTTACCGCAAGCCACAACCCATCCCAATACAACGGCTACAAGGCCTACTGGAACGACGGGGCTCAGGTCATCCCCCCCCACGATACCGGGATTATTAAAGAAGTAAATTCAGTACAAGAAATAAAGGAAATCAGCCGGGTAGAGGCCATTGCCCGAGGGCTTTTAGAGATCATCGACAAAGTCATTGACGAGCCCTACCAGGACATGGTACGGAGCCGCCTCTATAGGCAGGATCTTATCAGGGAAAGGGGGGGGGATGTGAAGATCGTCTATACTCCCCTCCACGGAACCGGGGCTTTCCACGTGGAAGCGATCCTGGGCAGCCTGGGCCTGGAAGTCATCACCGTTCCCGAACAGCGGGAAGGCAATGGCGACTTCCCCACCGTATCCTTCCCCAACCCTGAAGAGGCCGCCGCCCTGGAACTGGCCCTGAAACTGGGCAAGGAGAAGGGCGCCGATGTGGTGATGGCCACCGATCCCGATGCGGACCGTTTAGGCATAGCGGTTCCGGACGGCAAGGGTGACTTTGCCCTGGTCACCGGGAACCAGCTTGGGGCGCTTTTGGCGGACTATATCTTCCTCTCCCTTAAGGAAACAGGGAAGCTTCCAGCCAATGCGGCAATGGTTAATTCCATGGTCACCACAGGTATGCAAAAACGGGTAGCAGAGTCCTACGGCGCCGAATGCCTTGAATGCCTTACGGGCTTTAAGTGGATAGCCGATGTGATGCGCCGGTGCGATACCGGGGAACTGGATAAAACGATTGTTTTCGGAACCGAGGAAAGCTACGGCTACCTGGTAGAAAATGAGGTTCGGGATAAGGACGGGGTATCTGCGGCGGCTTTAACTGCGGAAATGACCCTCTATTGGAGGAGTAAGGGGAAGAGCCTTCTTGACCGGCTGGATGAACTCTACAAAACCAACGGTTACTGGAAAGAGATGGGGATCTCCAAATACTTCCAGGGATCTGAAGGGCCGGTAATCATGAAAGGCATTATGGAAGAGTACCGGAAAAATCCCCCCAAAACCCTGGGCGGCATCGAAGTAGAAAAAGTGCGGGACATCAAGGAATCGGTGTGGAAATACCCCGCTGATCCGGGCAGGACAGATCCGGTGGATCTCCCCAAGAGCGACGTGCTTCAGTTTTACCTGAAAGACGGTACCGTGGTGAGCGCCCGGCCCAGCGGCACCGAACCAAAGATCAAGTTTTACGCCAGTTGCTGCGCCGAAGCCGGTTGGGGCGGACTGGACGCCGCCCGTGCCGAAGTGCAGCGAAAACTGGACGCCATCAGTAAAGACATACGCCAGGTTATTGATACGCCGAAACAACCGGCTGCGCCGGCCGAATCCGCCGGCAAGCCTCCGGCCAAACCCGCCGCAGAGGCGGGCACAGAAAAAGCGCCGCCAAAAAAGCCCGCCGCCAAGGCAAAAAACCCGGCAAAGGCCGCCGCCAGTAAAGCAGCGCCAAAAAAAGCGGCGGCGAAAAAGCCAGCAGTGAAAAGGGACGCGGTAAAAGCGCCGCCAAAAAAGTCCGCCGCCAAGGCAAAAGCTCCGGCGAAGGCCGCCGCCAGTAAAGTAGCGCCCAGAAAAGCGGCGGCAAAAAAAACAGCACCCAAAAAAGCCGCGGCGAAAAAGCCAGCGGTGAAAAAAAACGCGGTAAAGGCGACGCAAAAGAAGTCTACCGCCAAGGCAAAAGCTCCGGCAAAGGCCAGTAAAGCAGCGCCCAAGAAACTGGCGGCAAAAAAAGCTGCGGCGAAAAAGCCAGCAGTGAAAAAAAACGCGGTAAAAGCGACGCCAAAAAAGACCACGGCTAAGGAAAAAGCTCCGGCGAAAGCCGCCGCCAGTAAAGCCGCTCCCAAGAAACTGGCGGCGAAAAAACGCGGTGGAAAAGGATAGTCAGACACATGAAGTATTTAGGGAATTGGTCCAGCCACCCGGGAGCCTTTTGGATTTGTGAATTTTTGGAAGGGCTAAAGCCCGGCAAGCTCCCGGCGCTCAAGAGGTCATGCGCTGTGGTATTGTGCCTCTCCCTCCTTGCAGGTTGTTCCATCAATAAGATGGCTACCAAGGCCGTGGCCGACGCCCTTACCGGCACGGGAAGCAGTACGGTCTTTACCAGTGATCCGGATCCGCGCCTCGTAGGAGACGCCCTTCCCTTCGCCATCAAAATATATGAAGCCCTCCTGGACATGCAGCCGGATCACGAAGGGCTTATTGTAACCACAGGATCCCTGTTCGTAATGTACGCCAATGCCTTTGTGCAGGGCCCGGCGGAATTGCTGCCATCCGAAAAACTTGCCGAACGCCAGGAAGGCATTAACCGGGCAAAAAAACTGTACCTCCGGGGAGTAGATATTCTGTCCGGCGGGCTTGAGAAAAAATACCCCGGCATATTGGAAGCGCGGCAAAATGGTACAATGGACAAGTACCTGAAAAAAATCAAGAAGGCCGATGTCCCGCACATTTACTGGCTTGTAGCAGGAACACTGTCGGCATACGCCATAAATCCCATGGACGTCAGCCTGGGTATAAAACTTCCGGAACTGACCGCCCTTATCAACAGGGCCTATGAACTGGATGAGAATTTCAATGAAGGCGCCCTGGATGACTTCTTCGTGCTTTTCCATGCTTCTGTCCCCCCAAGCATGGGGGGCGATAAGTCCAAAGTAGACGCCCATTTCCGCAAGGCCCTGGAAAAAAGCAAAGGACTCTCCGCAGGGCCCTATGTTTCATACGCCCAGGCGGTTTGTATTCCCGCCCAGGATTATAAAACCTTCAAGGAATACCTCGAAGTCGCGGTGGCTCTTGATCCCGAAGCAAATCCCGGAAACCGGCTGGTAAATATTATTTCCCAGCGCAAAGCCCGGTATTTATTGGAAAGGGCGCCGTATTATTTTATTGACACAGGGGAGGATAATGGCTGGGATGAATGGGAGACTGAATAGGAACAGGAAATCAGGAGATAGTTTTTCCACCCGGTTAAAGCAAGGAGTATTTAATGAAAAAAACTTTTTATTTTTTGGTTTTAACAGTTCTCCTGTTCGGAATTACAGGAAGGGCGGAGGTTTTTGCCCAAAGAAAAATTACCTTTAAGCTTGCTTCTCTCGTACCGGAGAATACCCCCTGGGGGATCAAACTGAAGGAGATGTCCGAAGACTGGAAGCGGATCACCAACGGACAGGTAGAACTTGTTGTCTACCACAACGGGGTAGCCGGCTCAGAAGCGGATACCATACGGAAGCTCCGCCTGAACCAGCTCCAGGGCGCGGTGCTCACCTCCTTCGGCATGAATCAGCTTACCCCGGAAATCCTCACCTTAAGCTGCCCCTTCCTGATACGGGATGAAAATGAACTGAACATGGTGCTGGACAGCATGAAACCGGATCTTGACAAAAAGATCAGCGACGCGGGGTACTTTCCCCTGGCATGGTCCAAGGCGGGATGGGTAAAGATCTTCTCCAAAACGCCCGTGCTGGTTCCCGGAGAATTAAAAAGACTCAAAATAGGTTCCAACCCCGAAGAACCGGCAATGATACAGGCCTTTAAAACCATAGGCTATTCGGTAGTACCGGTAACCGGCAACGAATCCCTGATGGCCCTGAACACCGGCATGATCGACGCCCTATACCAAAGCCCCCTCATTATAGCGAGTTTGCAGATCTTCGGGGAAACAAAAAACATGAACCCCCTGAATATCGCTCCGATAATGGGAGGAATTATACTGAACCGCCGGGCATGGGAGACTATCCCCAGGCAGTACCGGGATCAGATCCTGGAAAGCGCAAAACGGATAGAACGGGAACTGGACGGAGAAATACAACGACTGGAAGCGGAGGCTGTCACGACTATGACCAGGTACGGCCTTAAAACGAACCGGTCCAGCCCGCAGCAGATACAGTTATGGTATGATGACCTGGAGCGGGCTGTACCGTCTCTGCTGGGGACAACTTTTGACCGGGACACGTACAACAAGGTTGATACTATTCTTAAGGCATACCGGAGCAAAAGGTAATACATGGAACCGGGCAATCTGGACGGCGCAAAGAAGAATTTATTCCGGGACGTACTATGGAAGATTGAACAGGGATTCTGTTACCTCTCCCTGTTCGTAATGATAGCCATGCCGGCTGCAGAAATTGTGGCGCGGCTGGCGTTCAGGACGGGGGTGCCCAATTCATCGTGGATTATGGAACAGATGCTCCTTGCCATAGGGCTCTTCTCCGGAATGATCACCACGAAAAAAAAAGAGCATCTTGCCATATCCCTCATCCAGGTTATACCCGAAAAGTTTAAAACCCTCTGTGAGATTATTTCCTCCCTTGTTTCGGCTTTTGTGCTCACCGTCATTGCCTTTTCAACCCTGTCGTTCATCAGGATCGGCCTTTCGGGGAGGATTATCAACTTTATCCCCGACCGGGTATACGCCCTGGTACTGCCCGTCGGCTACGCCGTAATGGCCTTCCGTTTTGTCCGTCAAACGCCGGTGAAGGGCGCCGCCCGGGCGCTCCCGGTCCTGGCGGTACTGCTTGGGATCCTGGGAGCCTTTCCTGCAATCGCCAAATTTATCTGGGGTTTTGACAGTCCCGGCTGGGCTTACAGTTTTATCAACGCCGAATACAACCTGGCCTACTATATAAAAATCCCCGCCGTAGTAATCCTGCTCGTTTCTGCATTGGCGGGAACCCCGCTCTTTGTGGTCATCGGAGGCCTTGCCCTTATTCTGCTTGAGGCTTCGGGGGGGGAAATCGAAGTGGTCGTAAATCAAATCTACACCGCCCTGACCCAAAGCAGCATCATTGCTATTCCCCTCTTTACCTTGACAGGGTTTCTGCTTTCAGAAAGCAAAGCCGGGGAACGTCTCGTCGTGGCCTTCCGGAACCTCTTCGCATGGGTTCCCGGGGGAATGATCATCGCCACGGTGATCATCTGCGCCTTTTTTACCTCCTTTACCGGCGCATCGGGGGTAACTATTCTGGCATTGGGGGGCATACTCTTTTCAATACTCTCGGAACACTCGAAGTACTCGGAAAAATTTTCCATCGGCCTCCTTACCTCCGTAGGAAGCATAGGCCTGCTCTTTCCTCCCAGCCTTCCCATCATCCTGGTAGGGGCAACCACCCAAACCGATATACGCCACCTCTTTGCCGGGGGAATCTTCCCGGGGCTCATCCTTATCGGGGCGATGATCGCGTTCGGCGTCATCGCATCAATAAAAACCAAAATCCCCGTGGAACATTTTAGTTTAAAGCGATCCCTCAGCGCGATTAAACATTGCGCCTTTGAAATCCTCCTTCCCTTCCTGCTCATTATCGGGTATTTTTCCGGGATCTTTTCCCTGGTAGAAATCGGCGCCATCGCGGTAATTTATATTTTTATTGTAGAAGTGTTCTTCCACCGGGAAATAAAAATCCGGGAACTGCCCAGAGTGCTGCTCAAGGCGCTTCCGATTATCGGCGGGGTCCTCTCAATTCTTGCCATGGCCCAGGGGCTTTCATACTACATCGTGGATACCCAGGCGCCCCAGAATTTTGCCCGGTGGATGCAGGATACAATTTCGTCAAAATTCGCATTTCTCCTGTTTCTCAACCTCTCCCTCCTGGCGGTGGGCTGCCTCATGGACATTTTTTCGGCCATACTGGTCGTACTCCCCCTGATTGTGCCCCTGGGACAGGCCTACGGCATTGATCCGGTGCACTTGGGGATAATATTTATTACCAATCTGGAATTAGGTTTCCTCACCCCTCCGGTAGGGCTTAACCTCTTTTTAGCCACTTACCGCTTCAAGAGACCTTTTACGGAAATTTGCCGCTACGTGCTCCCCTTTCTCTTCGTCCAATTGGCTATGGTACTGCTGGTGACCTACGTACCGGAACTGTCAACCTATCTGCGGGTTATTTTTAATTAAGGGTTTTCCTTGAGTTCGTGGAGTTGTTTTAAATTCCGCAGCTTGAAAGTCGCCTTTTCCTGAATCTGCCGCACCCGCTCCCGGGTAATACCCAAGAGTTTTCCCGTCTCTTCCAGGGTGAGGGGGCCTTCGCCGGCCAGGCCGAAACGGAGCTGGATGATCTTCATTTCCCGTTCCGACAGGTGGGAGAGTATATCTTCCATGGTTTCCTGGAGGGTCATGGAGAAGACCATTTCAAAGGGCTCCTCCATGGTATCGTCCTTGATGAGATCCGCAAGCCGGGTAAGATTGCCATCGTCCACAATGGTATCAAGGCTCGTGGTTTCCTGGGAAAGTTTGACGATCTCTTTCACCTTGTTCACCGGCACCCCTAAGTATTCGGAAAGTTCCTCCGCGCTCGGGTCCCGGCCCAGATCCTGGGTAAGCTGTTTTGCCACAAAATAACACTTCTTAATCGTGTTGAGCATGTGTATGGGGATGCGGATCACCCGGCCCTTGTCGGCAATACTCTTGATGATCGCCTGGCGTATCCACCAGGTGCCGTAGGTGGAGAACCGGCAGCCCCTGGTATAATCGAAGCGTTCCACCGCCTCAATGAGCCCGATATTGCCCTCGTCGATTAGATCCAGAAGGGACAGCCCCCGGTGCTGGTAGTTTTTCGCGATAGAAACCACCAGGCGCAGATTGGAGTTGATCATCCGGTTTTTAATATGGAGCAAGTCGCTGTCAATGGCAGCCCGCTCCTTTCTATAACTATCATCTTTGTCCCTGGAATTGTATTCCAGTTCAAGTTCGGCGAGATCATTCCGGAAACTGACGATTTTTTGACCGATACTCTGCTCTTCCTGGACCGTAAGAAGGGGAAATTTAGAAATTTGCTTAAAATACAGGGCTAAAGGATCGGTTTCCTTGGAAGGCTTTATCTTTACTTTTTTGACATTCTTCACCAAACGGGATTCTTGAGACTTCTTTTTTGCCCGGCTCCTGTCCTGACCTACCTCACTCATCTGATGCAGTACCTCTTTGTTTTTTATCCTTTCCGGTCTTTCAATACATAATAACTTAGCCATACTATCACCCTTTTTTAATTTAAACTATGATTATTTTATGAAATAATGTAAAAATATATCAATAAAAAAACATTGAATGATTTTCTTTTGCACCGTAATGAGCAAGGGCTTACAAAACCCGTTTTTTTTACGCCCGGGGCGCTTTGGCAGGATCTATGGGAACGCTATTACGGTAAACCATCAGGAAAAGTTGAGGTTTTGAAGAAACCCCGTCTATTCCAAGACGGCCTAACTCGGTCCCGGGAGCCACCTGGTCGCCTGCTTTTACTGACAAACTTTCACATCCGGAGTAAACGTATAAATACCCTCCCGTCATCTGTACAATAGCGACCTTCCCGAATCCCCGGTAAGGGCCGGCTGATAATATGGTTCCCTGGGTAAGACTGATTATCGACTCAGATTTCTCACCTAAAAGAGCCACCCCATATAACTTTCCCGTCATATAAGAGACTTCTTTTGCCTTCACCGGCCAGAGCAGTCCCTGGAGCGCCGCTTCCGGCCGGGCAGTCTGCGGCGGCAACGGAGCGGCGGCTCCCGCCGGTTTATTCGGCGCCGGGGGCACGGCCGGAACGGAAGCCGGCGGATTCACCGCCATCGCCGTAGTACCCTGCCCTTCCCCATTACGGGGAATCTTCAAAAGATCCCCCGTTTTAAGTATATAATCGTCCTTAAGGCCATTGGCCCGGCGGATTGCCTGTACCGGAATACTGAAACGCCGGGAAAGGGAGAACAGGGTATCCCCGCGGACCACCTTGTATTCCGTAAAACCCGCCGGCCGGGCGGCGTCTCCCCCCGCCGGAACCTCAGGCGAAGCGCCGAAACGGGAAGCCCTCCCCCCGGGGATCTTGATCCGCTGTCCTGCCTGAACCTTCCGGGGATCGGTAATACCGTTCAGCTTTAAAAGATCCTGAACATCAGCCCCATAGGAACGGGCAATGGAATAGAGTGTTTCCCCTTTCTGTATAATATGAACCCCATCCTGAGCATAGCCATTAAAGACTATGAACAGAAAAAAAAGGCATAAAAATCGTATCCGGACACTCATATTGGTACATTATCGGCAATTTTCCCCATTTTTATGATATTCAATTCAATATCTCGATAATTTATAGAACAGAAGAAAAAAAAATACAACCCGTAAAGGAAAAAAAAGCGGCTTTTGTAAGAATTTTTATTAAAATAAGGATTTCTATCACGTATAAGGCTTTGAAAATACCTGATATACTATAAAATAGAATCGAAGATCATGGCTATAGAGATCGAATTAAAGGCCTGGGTGGAAAATCCCGGGCAAATCAAGGAACGGCTTTTCAAGATCGCCCGTTATGAGGGGGAATTTCTCAAAGAAGACGCCTATTGGGGAAGGGATGGTGAAACCCCCGGCATGTCGCCGCGCCAAAGGCGGCGACTGGATCTTCCCCTATCGGGGGTACGGATACGAAAACTCTTCCGGGGCTTGGGAGCGCAAAAAGGGGACGGTCAGCACTCCATTGTGGTGACCTATAAAACCAAGGAAGTCCGGGAAGGGATTGAGGTTAATCAGGAGGATGAATTTGAAGTGTCCCCTGGGGAACCCTTTGAAGGACTGCTTAAACGGATGGGGTTAAAGCCCTCCTTTACCAAGCGGAAACAGGGCGCTTCCTGGAATTTTGAGGGGATCACCGCGGAGCTTACCGAGGTCGCCGGCCTGGGCTGGTTTGCGGAACTGGAGATCCTCGCGGAGGATGAAAAAAAAGAAACTGTGGAAAATGCCCGCAAGAGGCTGCTGGGGCTTTTAGAGGAGATCGGCATTGGGGAAGACAAAATCGAGAGCCGTTACTATACTGAGATGTTGAAGGGGATAAAAAATGGCGGAAACTGAATATAAAAGGCCCAGCTGGGACGAGTATTTTATGGAAGTCTGCGATGCCATCGCAAAGCGGGCCACCTGTGACCGGGGACGTTCGGGCTGCGTTATCGCCAGGGACAACCAGATCCTGGTTACCGGTTACGTGGGGGCCCCGGCAGGCCTGCCCCACTGCGACGAGGCAGGGCACCAGCTCAAACAGATGATCCACGAAGACGGCAGCGTTACCACCCACTGCGTAAGAACCGTCCACGCGGAACAGAACGCCATCTGCCAGGCGGCCAGGCGGGGAATTTCCATCCAGGGCGCCACCCTCTACTGCCGGATGACCCCCTGCCGTACCTGTTCCATGCTCATCATCAACTGCGGGATCCTGCGGGTGGTCTGCCAGCGCCGCTACCACGACGCCGCCGACTCGGAGGCCCTGTTTGAAAAAGCGGGGATAACCCTGGAGTACGTTCACGACGAGGTCCAGCAGTACGAAAAGCAGTAATACTGAATCTCAGGGCAAACGCTACTTGGGGGTACGGCGCTTTTGCCATTCCGCCAGTTCCTCCGCGGAGGCGGCCAGGGCGTCGCTCATCACGGCGCGGACCTGATCCGAGAGGGTTTGACGGCGGTCCCCGGCGGAAAGTTCCGAGGTGTTAATGGGCGCTAAAAACACCACCCGTACCGGGACCGCGTGGACCCGGTGGGTCTTTTCAAAGACCTCGTAACTCCCGGTGATGGCCACCGGAACGATAGGCGCCCCTGACTGGGTGGCGAGTTTAAAGGAACCGGGGTGGAAGGGAAGCAGGCCCTGACCTTTGCTCCGGTGGCCCTCGGGGAAAATGAGCATGGAGCCTCCCCCCTGAATGTGCTTTACCCCGGTTTTAATGGTACGAAGACTCTTGCGGATATTGCTCCGGTCGATAAAGAGGCCGCCGATGAGCAGGATCCAGAGATTTAAAATGGGGATGAAGCCCAGTTCTTTCTTTGCCACAAAACCTAAGGGACGGCCCGCGGAGGCCAAAAGCAGTACTATGTCGAAGATACTGCCGTGGTTGCTCACAAAACAGACCCCGCCCTTTTCAGGAATATTTTCCTTGCCCGTTATCTTGAGATTGCAGCCCGTAAGAAAAATAAAGGTTAACCCCCAGGCCTGGGCGATGAGACCGATCATGCTGGCCGTAAATTTCTTGAAGCCCAAGAAATTCACAACAAACAAGATAAGTCCCAGGGGCATCAGAATAAGAAAAGAGAGCCCCACAAGAAAGAAAAGCAATACGGTTTTTAACCACAACATACCTTTCCGCCTTTACTTAGAGTTTGTCAATAATGTAGACACATTATTGACAAACAACCTTGAAAACCGCATTTGCGTATGCAAATGCAAGGTCTGTCCATAAAGTAACCGGCTTTATGGACAGACGCTGCTTAGCCCGGTTAACTCAGAACACCAAGTTCCAGGAGCGTTTTCCTGGCGGTTCCCGCATCTTTCCACACATAGGCGTTTACCCCCAGAGCCGCCGCCCCATCCACATTTACTTTAATATCATCAAAAAAGACGATCTCTTCGCTTTTACAACCCAGCTTTTCTATAAGGGCCAGGTAAATCTCCCGCTCAGGTTTTATGAAGTTGAGTTCGCAGGAAAAGATACCCACATCGTAAAGCTTGAATACCGGAAGGCTTTCCCGGGCCATGCCGAGAAATTCGTGGGGCATATTGGAAAGCACCCCAAGGATAAGTCCCGCATTTTTGATCTCTTTCATAAGGGCAACGGTCCCTTCATTTATCCTTTTCCACCCCTCCACATCCATCCGGGCCATCTTCTCCGCAACCTCGTCGCTTGCGGTAACGCCTGCCAGGGCAAGCACTTTTTTATAATACTCCTTCCCCGAAAGGACGCCCCGGTCAAATTCACTCCGGATTTGCCAACGCAGAGTATCCAGAACCTCCTGTTGCAGCCCCGCTATCCGGGCCAGTTCCCGCCCCGTTTCTTCGGCCGGTTTAAAACTAATCACCTCGCCGTAATCAAACACTACCGCTTTTATCATACTGCAACCAGTTTCCCATAGTTTAGGAGCTTTGTAAACCCGAGCGGCAATTCAAACAAAATCATTCAAATTTTGCCTTAAAAACGTTCCTTGGGGTCCTGTGCAACCTTCGGTTGCTTAGCCGATAAAAAGCTGGACAGTTTTTTGAATTTGGAACTACAGCAATTCAAAGCTGCCATTGTCGGCTTTCATCCCGCCAAGGCGGCTAACTTTTCCCTGATAAACTCGCTCTTCTCCTTGAGGCCTATGCTTCCGGTTTGCAGGACAAGCACATTCGGCGCCTTGGGGTCGAGTTTCACCCTGCCCGAGGACTCCTTCATGAGCCTTATAAGCCGGTCAATCGCAACCTTTGACACCTTGGAAAACTCCATCCGTACCAATCCCCCCCGCTCTCTCAGGGAAGCCACCGAAAGTTCCCGGCAGATGATCCGGATCTCCGCCAGGGAGAGAAGGCTCGCCGCCTCATCAGGGATGGGGCCGAAACGATCCAATAACTCGGCGTGGAGGACTTCCAGTTCCTCCTTGGTTTTAACCGCGGCGATCTTTTTATACACCTCCATTTTTTCCTGGGCGCCGTCTATGTACCCGTCGGGGATAAAGCCTGAGTACTCCAGTTCCAGGAGGGTTTCATTTTCCGCCTCGTAGTTTTGGTCCGCCAGGCGCCTGATGGCTTCGTCCAGGAGGCGGAGGTAGAGGTCGAACCCTACGGAGTATATGTCCCCCGACTGCTCCCGGCCCAGGAGGTTTCCCGCGCCCCGGATCTCCATGTCCTTCATGGCAATCTTAAAGCCCGAGCCGAGTTCGGTAAAATCCGATATTACCTGGAGGCGCTTCATGGCGACTTCGCTTAAGGCCTTATCCTTAGGGTAGAAAAGGTACGCGTATGCCACCCGGTCGGAACGGCCTACCCTGCCCCTGAGCTGGTAGAGCTGGGAAACCCCGTACATATCCGCCCGGTCAATAATGATAGTATTCACGTTGGGAATGTCGATGCCGTTCTCGATGATAGTGGTAGACACGAGGACGTGAAAGCCGCCGTGGATAAACCGGTGCATCACATCTTCCAGCTCATGGGCGTCCATCTGACCGTGGGCGGTTTCCACGAGCATTTCCGGCGCCAGACGCTCAATCTTCAGCCTGATCTCGTTGAGGCTTTCCACCCGGTTGTGGAGAAAGAATACCTGTCCCCCCCGTTCCACTTCCCATCGTATGGCCTGGGCTATCCGTTCCTCATTCCACTCCTCGATAACGGTTTCTATGGGATGCCGGTTCTGCGGGGGGGTGGCAAGGAGGCTCATGTCCCGGATTTTGAGGAGGCTCATGTGGAGGGTTCGGGGGATGGGGGTGGCGCTTAAGATGAGGCAGTCTACGTTGGTTTTCATTTCCTTGAGCCGTTCCTTGTCCTTAACGCCGAAACGCTGTTCCTCATCGATCACCATAAAACCCAGGTCCTTGAACAGCACGTCTTTTTGGATGATCCGGTGGGTCCCCACCAGGATATCGATTTCCCCGTTTTTCAGCTGTTCCAGGACCTTTTTGGCAGTTTTTCTATCCACAAACCGGGAGAGCATTGCTATGGCCACAGGAAAGCGGGAAAACCTTTCCTGGAAATTCTCGTAGTGCTGTTCCGCCAGGATCGTGGTGGGCGCCAGAAACGCTACCTGCTTTCCCCCCATGACGGCCTTAAAACAGGCCCGGACCGCCACTTCGGTCTTGCCGTAGCCCACATCGCCGCAGATTAATCGATCCATGGGGGAGGAACTCTCCATATCTTCTTTGATTTCTTCTACGCAGCGGATCTGATCCTCAGTTTCCTCAAAGGGGAAGGCGGCTTCAAACATGGTCTGCCATTCGGTGTCAGCGGGGAAGGCGAAACCCCGGGCGGCCTTGCGTTTGGAATAGAGTTCGATGAGCTTTTGGGCAATGTCCTCCACGGATTTGCTCACCCTGCCCTTCCGGTTCTCCCAGCTCTTGGAACCCAGTTTGTCAAGCCTGGGGGGAGAACCTTCATTCCCGATATAGCGCTGAACCAGGTTCACCTGCTCAATAGGCACAAATACTACCTCGTCCTCCAGGTACACAAGCTTGACATAATCCCGCTCGTGCCCCAGGGCGCGGATCCGCTCTATGCCCTTGAAAAGCCCGATGCCGTAGTTTACGTGAACCACGTAATCCCCGGGGTTGAGTTCCACAAAGGTGTCGATAGCGGCGCTGCGCACCTGCCTGAGAGAATGGGGAACACGTTTTCTGCGGCCGAAAATCTCGTTCTCCTGCACCACCATGAGTTTTATATCCGGCAGGGCAAAACCCGAAGACAGGGGCAGGGCTTCTACGGCCGCCGGCTCTTTCTCATCCCGGAAGAGTTCCCGGATGCGGGCGGCCTGGACTTCCGACTCGGCCGCCACGAGGAGTTTCCAGCCCAGGTTTTTTAAATTGGCAAATTCTTCCTTGAGGTACTGAATGTTTCCGAAAAAACTCCGGGGGGGATCGCAGCCCAGGGAAAACCTTGTTGCCCCCTCCTCTCCGCCGCCCTTGATGGTCATAAAAGAAATCCGTTTTTTGGGCAGGGGAAAAAGGTCGTCAAAACGGAGCAGTATCCGCGAGGGGACGGGGAGTTCTCTGGGTTCCGAAGCCTGGGTTCCCCGGCCTGAACTGTCAAGGCTCCCGCGGCGAGTGGCGCTGCGGTAAAGCCCTTCGTATTCCTTTTCCAGCGCTTCCTGGGCGTTTCCAAGCCGTTCCCGGTCAAGGTAAAAAACCGCCCCCTTGCCGTCCAGATAGCCGGTCACCGGGGAGGCCCCTTCCTCAAAGGCCAGGGGGAAGAGCAGTTCCTCTCCGCCGCTTGTCCTTCCTGTCATGAGTTCCTCCAGGCAGGCCTTACCCCCGGAAGGAAATTCCTCAGCCTTGGCCAAAACCCGGCTTAGGGCCATGATACGCTCATCGGTCCAGACTACTTCCTTCATGGGCCGGATGACAAAACTATCAACCTTACCCTGATAAGCAGCTGTCGCGGTGCTCTGATCAATAGGATCGAAGTATTTGATTGACTCTACCTGGTCAAAATTGAAGAGGATGCGGCAGGCCGCCTCTTCCCCCCCCATGAAGATATCCAGCACCTCCCCCCGGAGGGCAAATTCACCGTGAAGCTGGACACGGGGCGCCCTGGTGTAGCCGTAATTTACCAGGGTTTCCGCCATTGCCGCGGTGTCCAGAAACTGTCCCGCCTTTATGGTGATAAGGAGTCCCCGTATGTATGCAGGCGGCGGCAGGGGGGTAAGAAAAGCCCGCTCCGGAATGAGGACTATACCGGGCATTCCCAGGGCCATGGCGGAGAGCACCCTGGTACGTTCGCCGAATACCGTAGAAAGGGGGGCCATTTCCCGGTACGGCATGGAGCCCCACCAGGGGAAGATCGCGGCCGGGGCGCCCAGGGCTGAAAGGTCGCCTGCCAGATCCTCCGCCTCCCGTTCCGTGGGGGTCACCACCAGGAAGAGGCCCGGGCCGGCGCTGAAGAACCGGGAGAGGAGGACCGCCGTAAAGGCCCCCTCGGATGCGTCCAATTCCAGGGGAAATTTGCCGGCCTTAAACGCCTCAAGGGCCTTGAGGATCCCCTGGGAAGAATCAATTTTTGAGAGGGGCAAAGGAAAGGATAAGGTATTCATGGCGATCTTCCGATTACTATATTATAGTATCATCTTTTCTTAAAGTATTCGGCGCTTAAAAGCCGGCCCATTGAGCTTCTTGATTATGGAGATTTTTTGTGAAGTACAGTAAATATAGAGCCCTTATATTCATTACCGGCGCGCTGCTTTTCAACCGTATCCCGGCCTTTGGAGCGGAAACGGCAAAAAGGGATATTGATTTTACTATCCGGTTTTTCGACAAGCGGATCTACTACGTGGCGGAAGATCCCATCATCGTACAGGTGACCGTTGCCAACAACACCCCCCAGCCTTACCGGTTTCATTTGGCGGATGAACGGGTCTTCTCGGTAGACTTCGATGTCCGCACCGTATCAAACCGGAGCATAGAAGCGGCGGATCCCCTGATCCGCAAGCGTTCTACCAGCCAGCAGGTGTTTTTTCGGGAAATAATCGTGGAGAGCGGGGAATCCTTCTCCTTTGTGGAAGATATCAGGGACTATGTAAAATTCTCCCAGAGCGGCGCCTTCGTCGTCCAAGCCCGGCTTTTCCCCGGATTGTACCGGGGAAAAGCCTCTGCGGAAGATGCCGCACAGAACGGCCGGGTTCTGGAATCCAACCGGCTGAGCCTTAACCTGCGCCCGCCTTCCATCCCCGGGCCTGCCGGCATTCCCCTGGAAATGGACGTGGAAACAAACGCGGTTCTGGTACGGGAAAAACTGCCCCCTGATGAGGTGGTACAATACACCCTTACCGCCCGGCAGAAATCCCAGTGGGAAAAATTCTTCCTGTACCTGGACGTGGAATCCCTGGTTACCCGGGACGGAGCACGGCGGCGCCAGTGGCTTGCGGAATCCGAAGAAGGCCGCCGGATGATGATCTCCCGGTACCGGTCGGAACTCCAGAATGCCGTGATAGACGGGGATATCGCCACCATTCCTACGGAGTTCACCATTGAACGCACTGCCTACGGTACTGAAGAGGGGACCGTAGTAGTGCTGGAAAAATTCAGAGTGCCTACGGGTAACTATACAGAACGAAAACGCTACACCTATACTTTACAGCGCAGAGATGGTATATGGACCATCGTGGACTACGTGGTGCTCAATCTGGGAACAGAATGAAATTAATGGTGATCTGCGCTTCCGCCGAGGTGTTCGACAGAATCGCTGTTAATATCAAGCCATTAGGTTTTGAACTCGTCCACTACCGCCATGTCCTCAAGGCTATGGATAATCTGGATGAGGTAGATCCCCAGGCGATCATCATCAGCGCCCGGGACTTTCCCCGGCATTGGAAAGCGCTGGTACAATTTGTGCGTCAGGAACGAAACAAAAGCCTCTGCCCCATCATCATACTCCACGGCGGAGATTTCAGCGAAGAAGAGGCGGCAAAGGGTTTCTATATCGGGGTAAACGGCATGGTGTCCGAGAACCTGGAAAAAGGCGGGGAAATGGACCGGCTCCAGCGCATTCTGGGCCGTTACATAGCCGCCGAGGAACGGCGGGACGTCAGGCGCTACTACGTTGATGAACAGAGCCGGATAAGCATCTGCATTGCCCATCCTTTAGACAAAACCATCATTACCGGCGCCGTAGAAACCATCTCCTCCAAAGGGATTTCTTTTAAAGCAGACGAACCGGCCCTGGTGAAAAATATCACGGTCAACGAAAAAATCACCGGTATTTCAATCCGGGTGGGGGCCGACTTCATCGCCCCCCAGGGCCGCCTGGTCAGCAAAAAACCGGATCTGGTAATAGAGTTCAGTTCCATTACTTCAAAGGAAGTGCTTTTACTTACAAACTACCTTGAGGCCCAGCCGCTCCGGATAGTCTTGAAACAGAAAAACGCCTAGAGAAGTGATTAAACCGAATATAATTAACCACCGACCTCACGGACAACACGGGCTAAAGATAAGTCTTCCGCCCGTGCGGTCCGTGGTTAATCTTAAATACTGATTAATCAGCGTCAAGTTTAGCCTGAAGAAGTTCCGCTACCACTTCAATGTAGCGGATCCGTTAGTAAAGGTGACTGGCTTGCCGCCTTCAGAAAAAAAGCTCAAAACGAGCTCTTCCACTATCTCATCAGGATCAACATTTGATTTATCATTAAAAAGCACATAAACCGTATAACTACCCGAGCCGGTAAACGGCGGGGGCGGCTCATCGTCACTGCCGCCATCAGAATCAAAGGTCTTCAGGGTTACGGAGCCATTCTTGACTTGTACGAGTGTTAACGGAGCATCTTCAGTCGCTCCAAAAGAACCAATACATAATACGCCTTCCTCAGCGGCATTTTCTGCATAAGCAAAGGCATATTTGCCATTTTGGCTGGAAATATTATTGATGGTCAACGTGCCGCTGCCGCCGGTACTTCCACTGCCGGTACTTCCGCTGCCAGTACTTCCGTCGCCGCCGGAAGGGTTCGCGCAACCTGTCAAAACCAAACCGGCTGCCAGTATCAGTACCAGTATTCCCACAACAAAACCGTTCTTTCTCATTCTTCGCCTCCTATGAAATTGCAAGGTCTATAAAAAACCGGTGTCAACGCATACGCGAAAATCTGGCCTTTTTTCAGGGTCTATCCGGGCGCATAAGCCGCCTTTGTACCTCATTTTCTTGCAGGTATAGTAAAACAGTATAACATATTGAGATATTCTGCAAGGAATACGATGGTATTTCACCTGAAAGTGTCTATTTTTTTAGACAGGACATCCCACTCCTCTTAACTCACTTCAGTTCTTCGTCAAAACAAACCGCAACTTTCCCGCAATTGCCTTCGGCCATGAGTTTATAGGCCTCTTCGGCTTTTTCCAGGGAAAAGCGGTGGGTAACAAGAAGCTCGGGGTGGAGATCCCACTGTACCAGTTTTTCTACCAGATCCTCCATAAGCCAAATGCTGGTAACCCAGCTGCCGTAAATTGTTTTTTGAGGATGGATAATATCAGGGCTGGGATTAAAGTTTACCGTTCCCCCCTCTCCCACAAAGGCGATTTTTCCCCATTGCCGTCCGGCGCGGATGGCGGTAGCCCGCCCCTGGTCGCTGGCGGACGCGTCAAAGGCCCGTTCAACTCCCCTGCCTCCGGTAAGGCCGAGCACTTCTTCTACGTTTCCCTGTCCCGGACTAAGTACGTGATCGGCCAGCCCAAGCTTCTTTGCCAGTTCTACCCGCACCGGGTTTCCTTCAATGCCGATGAGCTTCCGGGCGCCCATAGCACGGCAGAGCATCAGGACGGCAAGCCCCACAGGCCCGAGCCCTACCACCAGTACATTATCCGCGCCGCTGACGCCGACTTTCTTTATTGCCTCGAACACAGTACCGAAACCGCAGGCAACCTGGGCTCCATCGGCATAGGTAAGTTCCGGGGGAAGTTCCACCAGGTCCTTCTCGTCACAGAGAATGTACTCCGCCATGCCGCCGTCCCGCTGCCAGCCATAGGCCGCCCGGAGGGGCGAGGAACAGGAAATCATGTAGCCCATACGGCAGTCGTGGCAGACCCCGCAGCCTGAAATATGATACACAATTACCCGGGAGCCTTTCTTAAAACGCCGTATGCCGGGGCCTTCCTCAACCACCTGTCCTGAGGGCTCGTGTCCGGCGATAACCCCCTGGTACCCTTCAGGGCCTTTCCCTACATGCTCCCGGTAAATGGCGCGGATATCGCTCCCGCAAATAGTGGAAGCCTTCATTTTTACCAGCACCTGACCGTATCCCGGGCTGGGGATGGGACAGTCTCTGAGCGCCACAGTACTGTTTCCGGGGAGATACGCCCCTTTCATCGTTCCTTCCATAAATTTTCCTCCGATATATATACGTGTTTCTCACGCACTGCTTACAAAATTACAGCAGTAATCCTGTTCCTGTTAAAAAATCTCTTAATCCAGGAGGGGATAAAACTCAAGGCCAGGGCAAAGGGAAACATCATCGCCAGGGTTACCTGGTTCTGCTGATAGAACTGGGGCAGTATCCGTATAATCAGGGTGAAGAGCCCGCCAAAAAATACATAGGTCCAGAGCGTTTTAAGAAGAGAACCGGGGGATAAAAACCCGGTTTTCCTGCCCTTCCCCGCGGCAACCATGATGCCCAGGGGGACTGCCGCGAGGAGCAGAGGATTGACAAAGAGGATATTGAAATTGTGGTAGGTATAATCGTGATTGGTAAAGAAGGTCATGAAAAACAACACCAGCCCTACGGCTCCGAAAAAGAACCCTAACAGGGCATGAACAACACCGGTAAGTATTCGCCCCGGAACAGTTTTTCTGCGTTTAAATAACCGCAAGAGACGGATAACCGCGGCAATGACAAGCCCCGCAACAAACTCCCTGGGCCACTGCCGGCGGGGAGCGTCCAGTACCTGCGGCCGGTTTACCGCCCGGTTTAACACTTCCACGGAATTCACGAGCGTACGCTCTGCTCCCGCAGCATCGGTGTACTTAAAATCCAGCGCCCGGTTTCCGATTTCCTTTGGCAGAAACATTTCCTGCCATACCGTAAGGGGAACATCAATATCCTGGCCCATCAAAAAATTGAGCAACCAGTCCCAGAACGGACTGAACCAGGTGTGCCGCCTGACATGCTGACGCAGGGTATAGCGCCCCGGCGCCTCTTTAAAGGCGGCTTTGAATTGGCCGCCGACGGCCAAATCAATAATATCCCGGATCCGGGTGGCGCAATTATCCTTAAAATGATGGTAGTAATAGTACTTATTTTCCGGAAGTATATTGGTCTCGGCAAAACGCCGCACCTCTTCCCTCACATTCGGATCTAAATCCAGGGTATAGACGGTAATGTCCCGGTTATTATTCCGGTAAGCCCGGTAATTCCGTTCCGCGGCGGAAGCGCCGCAGCTATAAATGAGCCTGCCCAGGGCAAAGTTTGAAAAAAAACTATCCGCTTCAAATGAAAAAAGCCCGTAATCGTAAAACCGGCTTTCACCGGTAACGGCGTCATCGATAACCAGGGCGATATGTCCCCACCAGAAATAAAGCTCGTCCCCGGGTCCCATTACGGCGATTTTCACCGTGAGGTAATCCCCCCTGTTCCGCCCTTCCCGGACATCACCGTCCCGGGCAAATACGGCTGTTTCCAGCCCCCCTTCCCCCGATACCAGGGTGCGCCTGGGCAAGAGGAGCAGAAAAGCGGCGGCGGTAAAGACGAGCAAAACGGCAAGAACAAAGGGGACGGCTTTTGCAACTCTCATAGATACCGATTATATCC
>JAITNM010000275.1 GCA_031290475.1 Treponema sp.
GGACCCATCAGGTCGGGAATTTCTCCCTTTTCCATCCCCGTGCTCACATCGGAAAGTACCAGCGCCAGCGTGCCCCCGTTGCGGGCTTTAAAGGCCGAGGACAGTTCCTTGGCAAGGAAAAACCAGCTCTTAATGTGATCGTTTACCACCGTATCAATATCCGCCGGGGCAAGTTCCTCCGCCTGCTTTCTGAGAGAAGGGGGCGTGCAGACCAGAATGGCCTGATCGATGCGTTCAAGCCGGTTTTCCGCCGCCAGCACCAGAGTCCGGGCGGAAATGGGGCTGCCGGGATTCCAGGTCAGCGGAATAAGGCTGCTCTCCGGCGGCGGCGCGGCGGCCCGTTCCCGAATCGGAGCGGCGAGCTTGTTTGGGATAAAGGCGGCGGCGTACTGCTCCACCCGCTTTTCCGCTTCCGACGCAATAGCCGCCGAAAGTGAAGATTCAATACCAGCAATTAAAATTCCCCGGGTCATACTACTAGTGTACACGGCTCGGGTATCTAAAACAAGTGGACTTTACCCCTCTCTCTTCTCTATTAACTATTCTCTACCAGCGTCTCCCGCTTGATCTTCTTCGTGGTGGTCATTTCCATCGGCTGGTCCAGGATGGTAACGCGCTCGATCCGTTGGTAGGGGAGGAGGCGCTGATTTACTTCGGCGATGATCTTTTCGATGCGGCCCTTTATTTCCTTTTTCGGCGCGGCGGGGCCTGTTTCGGCATTTCCGCCGAAGGCTTCGGGGGTGGGGTAGACCAGGGCTTCGATACCTTCGACCTTTAGTTTTCTGTCCTGCACAAAGCCCCGCACTAGGATCTGGTCGATTTCATCGAAAAGCTGGAACTCGTTTTCGATTTCTTCGGGGTAGACGTTTTTGCCCCCCTCGGTAACGATGAGGTTCTTGGCCCGGCCGGTAAGGTAGAGGTAGTCTTCACTGTCAAGGTAGCCCAGGTCGCCGGTTTTAAGCCAGCCGTCTTCGGTAAAGGCTTCGGCGGTTTCATCAGGTTTCTCGAAGTAGCCTTTCATCACCACCGGGCCCTTTACTATCACTTCTCCAATGCCCCGCTCGTCGCCGTCGAGGATCTTCATCTCTATTCCGGGGATCACCTTTCCTACGCTGGTTTCCTTGTAGTGATTCACCGGGTTAAGGTTGATGATGGGGCTGGTTTCGGTAAGGCCGTAACCCTGTACAAAGTCAATGCCGAGCTGGTTGTACTTTTTGAAAACCGAAGGCGCCAGGGGGCCGCCGCCGCAGATGCAATTCCGCAGCGTGGTAAGGGAGGCCTTTTCCAAAACGGCGTGGAACATCTTCTTGCCGGGATTCACCTTAAACACTTTTTTGATAAACCCCGATACGGCCATTAAAAAACAAATAAGGGCGTATACCACCGGCCCCTTTTCCCGTATACCCTTGAGGATCCCCGCGAGCAGTTTGTTGAACAGCATCGGTACACCCAGGAGCATGGTGATTTTTCCCTGTTTCAGGTCTTTGAGGATAAGCTGCGTCACCATTTTCTTGCCGAACACCACTTCCGCGCCCGTAGAAATAGTTTCGATAAATACCGCAAGCATGGTGTAGGCGTGGTGCAGCGGGAGCAGGGCATAGAATACGTCCGTATGGTACACATCAAGGGGCGTACCCTGGGCCAGGTAGCAGTCGGAAACCAGATTCTGGTGGGTGAGCATCACGCCCTTGGGGGTCCCCATGGTCCCGGAAGTAAAGAGGATCGCCGCCAAATCGTGCTCGCAGGCATGTTCAATCTCAGCCTCGGGGCCGTCCAGGGTGTAGATATACTCGCCCACGCCTTTCTTTAGGGAGACGACAGATTCCAGGACGCCGGGATTCTGTACAAAGCGCTCGTACCTTTCTTCATCGACAAAGAGGAACCGCGCCTTGGCCGTCCCGATCAGAAGTTCGGCTTCTTCAAGCTTGAGCTGGGCGTCGATGGGCACCACAATGGCGCCTGCAAAAAGTATGCCAAGGTAGGCCACAGTCCACTCAGGGGAATTCTTCCCCATAACCGCCACCCTGTCGCCTTTGCGTATCCCCTTATCATGAAGCCACCGGGCCGTAGCGTTTATCAGCACAATCGCTTCGTTATAAGTCAAGCTGATCCGGTCAGGCTCGAAAATGGTGAAACAAGGCCGGTCCCCGTAACGGGAAACGGTTATCCGGTACATTTCGGGCAGGGTAGGCCAATCGCCCGCAAAAGCGGTCCCTCGATATGCGTCTAAAAAGTTCCAGGGAGTTACGGCCCCTTCTATCATTTTACCCACAGTATAAACCCCTTGGAGCCTGTCGGATTTGTGGATTTTCGCGTCAAATTAACGCAAAAAAACCGGTTTACGGGCTCCCCATCGATAGTATAGCACTAGATCCGCATCAGGTTGCATGAATTTTTATATTTAAGTATAATGAAACATCAATGAAAAAAAATCAATTAAGCCAAATGTCAAGTAGTATTTTGGGCGCATCCGGCCGCTCACAAGCGGCCGGACCGGGCTTTCCGCAACTCCGCTATCGCTCCGGCCCCGGCGTTGCACGCCGTGGCTGCTTCGCATTGCTCCAATCCCTTGCGCGAAGACACTCGCTTGTCCTTTGCGCCGTGCTCCTGGCAGCCTTTTTTTGTTCCTGTTCGGGCCGTATCGACGGAACCATCAGGGAGGATGGCGATTCCGCCGGCGCGGAACTCCGGCTGGCGGCCGCTTTAGAGCCCCGGATGGCCGCCCTTCTTCGCAGCCTTTCCATGATGGTCCTGGACAAACAAGCCGCCCCCGACGCGCCGCTCCTCAACGGCCCCGCCATGGCCCGCTCCCTGTCCGGGGCGCCGGGAATTTCCTCGGCGGCGCTGGAGAACTCGGGCCCCACTGCCGTGCGGGGAACGGTGATCATCGCGAATCTCGATGAATTTCTGGCCGTCCCCGGCCTCTCCCCGGACAGCCTGGCCGGAAGTTCCCTTCTCTTAAAATACGACCCGGCGGGAACCCTGCGGATCCGCCTGGACCGGGAAACCGGCCCCCGGATACTGCCCCTCCTTTCGGAGGATGTGAACGCCTATCTTTCCGCCCTGCTTGCCCCGGTCGCCACAGGCGAGGCCGTCACCCGCGCCGAATACCTCGGCCTGGTCGCCACGATTTACGGCAGGGGCGTAGCCGACGAAATCACGGCCGCCCGGATTCAGGTAAATCTGGAGGCGCCCCGTACCATCACCTCCATCCGAGGCGGCACTGCCCGCGGCCGGCAAGCCCAGTTCAGCATCTCCCTCCCGGACCTCCTCGTACTGGAACAACCCCTGGACTACGAAATTTCCTGGAAATAGCTGTGCAGGGCCGGCACAGCAAATTCACCCACGGACTACATTTTTTGCTTGCATTTTTTATGGATTGTGATATAGTGATACCAACAGCCATTGATGCTGTTTGTGGCGTTCAGTTTACTGTCCGACCACGTGCGGCCCGGAGAGCCGGTCCCGCTGCCTCCCTTCGGGGAGGCTTTTTTTATTTCCCCCCAGTCCACCCCAATCCGGCAATTCACTGTTATCCGATACAGGACGCTCCAGTAAACACCCCGCTGCTCTGCAACGGTGTCTGACCCCGCAGGGCCGGTGTCAGACACCCCGCAGGCCCGGTGTCTGGCCCCTCCAGGCCGGTGTCTGACCCTCCAGGGCCGGGGGTCTGACCCCCCAGGCCGGGGTCTGACACCCGCAGGCCCGGTGTCTGACCCTCAGGGCCGGTGCCTGACCCGGAGGCCCGGTGTCAGACACCCGCATGACCCAGTGTCTGACCCTCAGGGCCGGTGCCTGACCCCGCAGGCCCCGTGTCTGCCCCTCGCAAGGCCAGTGTCAGACCCCCGGAAGCCCGGCGTCAGACCCCCGCGGGCCCGGTGTCTGACCCCCAGGCCCGGTGCCTGACCCCGCAGGCCCGGTGTCAGACCCTCGCAGGAGCCAGTGTCTGACCCTCCAGGACCCGGTGTCTGACCCTCCCAGGCCGGTGTCT
>JAITNM010000090.1 GCA_031290475.1 Treponema sp.
GCGCCGCCGATAAGTATGCAGAGGTACTCTTCAATGGCCATCACTACCATGGAGAAAAAGGCCGCGAGGAGCGTCCCCTTGCCGGATTTAATATTCTGCTCCGCCACCCGTTTAAGCGCGTTGATACTGCCGGATGCGGAAAAGAGCCGGGTCAGGGACCCCATGAGCATCACCAGGAGGATTATATCCGGAGTTTCCGTTACCGTAGACAGAATATGCCCGTAAAAAGAAGCGAGAAAATCTAACTTCGAAAGCAGTATCGTAATAATCATCACCGCGAGCACTATCGATTCCAGGGCGCGGCCGGTGATGGTAATATAGGCCACCAGAAACACTACTGGCACGCAAAGCCAGACCGGGTGCAGTTGTCCCGATACCAGGTTAGGTGAAAAGAGCAGGGCATTGAGAAAGAGATAAAACACAATATAGTAATTGATGAACAGCGACAGCGGGGTTATCTTGATACGGGAACCGGAAAAGCCCAGTCCGCGGCGGGAATTCAACGCCCGGATGAGCTTACGGTACCGGTCGGTCCCCTGATCGTAAACGTTCTTTAGGAAAAGACCGAAAATCCTGGGGTTATTTCTAAGCAGGGCGTGGAGTATTCTTTTATCAAGCGCGTAAACCAGGACATCGCCCCAGGCTTGAACATTGGAACCCCGCTTATCCCCGGTGATGGCAGCCATTTCCCCGAAGTAGCGTCCGCTCTGGATCTCATTGATGACCTCGTTGTTCCTGCCCCGGACAGTCAATACCCCGTCTTCGACAAAATACATAGCGGAAGCTTCATCGCCTACGCGGCAAACATAGGCATTGTGATGAAACTTCAGGAAAACCAAATGCCCCATGATATAATTCAGGATCCTTTTTTCTTTTTCAGTATTTCCAAATTTGAAAAAATCCCTGATAAACTCGCGGGTGATTACTTTTGGTTCCATACACCGGGAAGGCTTACTTTTCTATCGCCTTCGCCGTTGCCCTGAACGTGTCCCATATCCGGGCGTGGGCATCCTCCGCTTCCTGGGAAAGATTCTCAATCATCTCTTTATTTCTGTTTTTGAGAGAGTCCGGAAGGATAACGAAATTTTTCATGTCCGCGCTGATGTACTGCTCGGAGGCCTTAAAGGTGCAATAATACCCCAGGTATTCAAAACACTGGGCCCCCCGCCGGGCATCCAGTATCCAGTCCAGGAACGCATAGGCCGCGGGGGAATTGAGAGCTTTGACCGGAATAAAGGCCGGCATAATTCCAAAACCAATCCCCTCCTTGGGGAATACGACCTCAAGCCTGGGATTGGCCGTTTTCGCGTTGGTAGCCATATAGTTATATACCACCGCGGCGCTTATATTACCGCTTGTCAATTCCTGATCGAGGTGTTCGTCGTCAATGACCTTAACATTCGGCGCCAACCCGAGAAGCCATTGACCGGCGGCATTAATATCCGCCACATTGTCCGTATTGTAACTCTTCTTCAGTGCCTTTAGGCCCATGCCGTTGACCACCCGGTAATTCCCGATAATACCCACGTTTTTCCCCAGGCCGGGAGTGCGGAGATCTTCGTAACCGGTAATAGGCGTCCGAATCCTAGCGGGATCATAGATGATGGACATGATACCGGCCCCGTAGGGGACCGTGTACTCATCGTTGGGATCGTAAAACTGATGCTGATAGTCAGGATTGACATTTTTAAGGTTGGGGAGCTTGCTCTTATCAAGCTTTTGCGCCAGTTGATCTTCGGAAATGACAAAATCGACGATATAATCGTCGGCGATCACCAAATCGTAATACCCCTCCTCCTCTCTCATCTCCAGTTCCATGAGCATGTCTTCGTTATACACGAAGTTTTTTAAAATCACCTTGATACCGGTTGCCCGGGTAAAACCGTCCAAAATTTCCTGGGGAATCATTTCCTCCCAGGTGAAAATATGAAGTTCCCGGTTCCGTTGAGCGGATACGGAAAATAAGGGGAACAATAAAAGCGCAAAAATTAACACCAACTTACATTTTTTCATACAAATACTCCTTTTAATTTTAATTTTCCAGACTTTATTCGTACCGAAGGGGTTTAATACCCCCGCTGCTCTACGGCGGGGTTGGTTGATTACTCTACCGATTCTATTCTTACTTCTGTGGACCGGCTGACACCGATACTTCGGGCGGCGGCCCGCGAAAGTTCAAGAATTCGAGTTTGTGAGGCCCGGATTCGGGCACTAATAGTAGCCACCACAGCCTGATTGGTCCTTGTATTAGTTACCTTGATCTTGGTACCCACCGAAAGAGAAGGATGGGCGGCGGTCATAGTATCCCCGTCGCTCCGGGCTACGGCCAGCCCTACCTGGGAGAATTTCCGCACCGTGGCCCGCATAGCCTTACGCTGGGTTACCTTGGGAACCTCGGCAATCCGTACCCGGGCATACCCTCTGGTGGGGTTTATTCCCAGGGGTCCGGCCGCGGTTGCGGAAATCGCCGCCAGCCAATCGGCATTTTGGTCTATCCGTCCGCCGACCTGCATTTGGAGCTGTCTACCGCTATCCAAATTAGTTACCATGACCTGGGTACCAAAGGGATAAGTGCTATGGGAAATATAGTATCCATCATCATCCGTTTCGTACAGGAACGCATTCCCCTCTTCTATCTTGGGAATCTTAACCTGAGGCTGTTGGGCAAAACAAGGCAATAAAACGATACCCATCAACCCAATTAATAAGAATTTTCTCATTTGTCTTGGCCTCCTATCCTATTCTTCTAATTCTATTATAGTATTATAATACATTCAAGAAGAAAAAAATCTTAAAAT
>JAITNM010000254.1 GCA_031290475.1 Treponema sp.
CCGCCGCCGGCATCATCATCTATTATATTCCCTTTTTTATTATCTTCGTCCCCTCCCTCGCCCTGCTTGCCGCTTCCCATTTGCTGGAAAGACTCTTAATCCGTCATACCCCGGCGCCGGAGACCGCCGGGGAGGGGGAACATAAATGGTACCTTAACCTTGCCCGTAAAGGCGGGGAATAAAATAACGGAGTATTTAATATGTCATCTATTTTTACGAAAGAGCAGAACCGGCTGGTGTACCGGTACGACGCGGAAAAGTTATGGATAGAACCCTGGGGCAAAAACAGCTTCCGTGTCCGATCAACCAAGAACGCCGAAATGCCCCTGGGATTAGGCGGAAAACCGGAAGACTGGGCGCTGCTTCCACCGGAGCCCTCCCCGGCGGAGATTAAAATTGAAGAGAACAGCGCTTCTATCCGTAACGGTAAAATCGAAATCAGGATCTCCAAATACGGACAGATAACCGTGTATAACCAGAAGGGAGAAAAACTGCTTGAAGAATACGCCCGTCACCGCCGGGATATGAAGGCCCGGACCTGTAGCGCCCTTGAAATTGAGGCCCGGGAATTCAGGCCCATAATAGGCGGCGACTACGAACTCTTTATGCGCTTTGAATCCCTCTCCCCGGAAGAGAAGATCTACGGCCTTGGGCAGTACCAGCAGCCCTACCTCAACCTCAAGGGCATAGACCTGGAACTGGCCCACCGGAACTCCCAAGCCTCGGTGCCTTTCGCCCTCTCTTCCCTGGGTTACGGCTTCCTCTGGAACAACCCCGCGGTGGGCAGGGTTACCTTTGGCAAGAACATTAGCACCTGGGAAGCGCGGTCAACCAAGGCCCTGGATTACTGGGTAACTGCCGGTGACAGTCCCTCGGAAATTGAGGAGGCCTATGCCGGGGCCACAGGAACAGTACCCATGATGCCCGATTACGCCATGGGTTTTTGGCAGTGCAAGCTGCGCTATCAGACCCAGGAAGAATTGCTGGAAATCGCCAGGGGCTATAAACAGCGGGGGCTTCCCCTGTCGGTTATCGTGGCGGACTTCTTTCACTGGCCGCTTCAGGGTGAATGGAAATTCGATCCTACCTACTGGCCCAATCCGGATGCCATGATCAAGGAACTAAAGGAAATGGGAATAGAATTAATGGTTTCCATCTGGCCCACCGTGGACAGGCGCAGTGAAAATTTCCAGGAGATGATCCAAAAGGGCCTTCTTATCCGCACCGAGAGGGGTTTCCGTATCGGCATGGATTTCCAGGGAAACACCATACACTACGACGCCACCAATCCTGAAGCCAGGGACTATGTATGGGCCAAGGCAAAACAGAATTACTACGATAAGGGTGTAAAGATCTTCTGGCTTGACGAGGCGGAACCGGAATACTCTGTCTACGATTTTGACAACTACCGCTACTTCCTTGGGCCGAACGTCCGGATCGGCAACATTTATCCGGTCATGTACGCCAAGACCTTCTTTGACGGTATGACGGCGGCGGGACAGAAAAACATCCTGAACCTGCTGCGCTGCGCCTGGGCAGGGAGCCAGCGCTACGGCGCCCTGGTCTGGTCCGGGGACATTCATTCAAGCTTTGAAAGCCTCCGTAACCAGATGGCGGCGGGGCTCAACATGGCCATCGCCGGTATTCCCTGGTGGACCACCGACATAGGGGGCTTCCACGGCGGGGACGTTAAAGACCCCCATTTCCACGAACTCTTAATCCGCTGGTTTGAATACGGCTGTTTCTGCCCGGTCATGCGGCTCCACGGCTACCGGGAGCCTGATAAGCCCCAGTTCGGCGTCACCGGCGGGGCAACCTGCGTATCCGGCGCGGACAACGAAGTCTGGTCCTTTACGGATGAGGTGTACGAAATCTGCAAGAAGTACCTTTTCCTCCGGGAGAAGCTTAAGCCCTACATTACAGAAATAATGCGGGCGGCCCATGAAAAAGGAAGCCCGGTAATACGGCCCCTGTTCTACGACTTCCCGGAAGACACGGCCGCCTGGGAAACTGAGGACCAATTTATGTTCGGCCCGAAGTACCTTGTGTCTCCGGTGTACCGCGACGGGGAACGGGAACGGAAGCTGTACCTTCCCGCCGGGGAAAAGTGGACAAACGCCTGGACCGGGGAAACAACAGAGGGCGGGAAGACCATTACTGTTGCCGCGCCTATCGATCAGATTCCGGTCTTTACAAAAGACGGGACAAAATTTTAATTAAAGGGAACAAACATGAAATTCCGGGATGGTTACTGGGAAATACGGGAGGGAGTTAAGCCCCTTAACCCGGCTGATATCGTTGATGCTGACAAACAGGAAAACGCACTGACTGTGTACGCAAGTACCGGAAAACTCGTACATCCCGGAGAACGGATAGCCGGTGTTCCGCTCATAACTACGGAATTCTCTTCCCCCCTGCCCGACATTATCCATGTCAAAATGTACCATCATAAAGGCGGCGCCCGGCGTTTTCCGGAATTCACGGTCCTCCCCGATGGCGCGGAAAAGGTACGCGTTGACGAGGAAGAAGATTCATGGGTTTTCCGTTCAGGGGAACTCTGCGTCAAGGTTTCAAAAACCTCCTGGAACACGGTCTTTTCCCGCAGGGAAAAGATCCTTACCGGAATTTTAGGGCGGAATTCCGGGCATTTTACCGTTGCCGGAAACGGAACCTATATGGCCCAATACTTAAGCCTTACTGTTGATGAAAATGTATACGGCCTTGGGGAACGATTCACCAATTTTGTAAAGAACGGCCAGGCGGTGGATATCTGGAACGAAGACGGAGGCGCCTGTAGCGAACAGGCCTACAAAAACATCCCCTTCTATATAACAAACCGGGGTTATGGAGTTTTTGTAAACAACAGCGGCAGGGTATCCTTTGAGGTCGCCTCGGAAGTGGTAAACGCGGTCCAGTTCTCCGTTCCGGGGGAAATGATCGACTACTACATCATCGCCGGGGATACTCCTCTGGATGTGCTGCGGAACTACACCGCCTTAACCGGAAGGCCCGCGAGGCCGCCGGCGTGGTCTTTCGGGCTCTGGCTTTCCACCTCATTTACCACCGACTACGATGAAAAAACAGTAAATCAGTTCATTGACGGCATGGCGGAAAGGAACATACCCCTCCACGTATTTCACTTTGACTGTTTCTGGATGAAGGGCAATCAATGGGTTGACTTTGAGTGGGACAAGGCGCAGTTTCCGGACCCGGAAGGAATGCTGTCCCGGCTTAAAAAGAAAGGGCTGCGAATTTGTGTGTGGATAAACCCCTATGTGGCCCAGAAATCGCCCCTCTTTGACGAAGCGGCAAAACGGGGCTATTTGCTTAAAAAAACCAACGGCGATGTATGGCAGTGGGACCGCTGGCAGCCGGGCATGGGTATCGTAGACTTTACCAACAGCGAGGCCTGCGCCTGGTACCGCTCAAAACTGGAAAGGCTCCTTGATATGGGGGTGGATACCTTTAAAACCGACTTCGGCGAACGCATACCCCTTGATGTGGTTTACTCCGGCGGCGCCGATCCGGAAAAAATGCACAATTACTACACGTACCTTTACAATAAAACAGTCTTTACCCTTCTGGAAGAAAAACGGGGCAAAGGAGAAGCCCTGGTCTTCGCCCGCTCCGCCACGGCAGGGAGCCAGCAGTTTCCCCTCCACTGGGGCGGCGATTGTTCCGCTACCTACGAGTCCATGGCGGAAACCCTGCGGGGCGGCCTTTCCCTGGGTTTGGCAGGTTTCGGCTTCTGGAGCCACGACATTTCCGGCTTTGAAAGCACCGCTACTCCGGACCTTTTCAAGCGCTGGGCCGCCTTTGGGCTCCTCTCCTCCCACAGCCGGCTCCACGGAAACCAATCCTACCGGGTACCCTGGAACTTTGACGAAGAGGCCGGCGATGTACTCCGCTTCTTTGTCAACCTGAAGTGCCGCCTCATGCCCTACCTGTACCGGGAGGCGGTCCGCGCTTCAGAAGAAGGGGTCCCCCTCCTCCGCGCCATGTTTCTGCAATACCCGGAGGATCCCGCCTGCACATACCTCGACCGCCAGTATTTCCTGGGGGAATCCCTCCTTGCCGCCCCCGTTTTCAGCGAAGACGGAAAGGTTTCCTACTATCTCCCGCACGGCAATTGGACCAGCCTTATAAGCGGTGGAGTTATCTCCGGGGGCGGCTGGAAAAGCGAACAGCATTCCTACTTCAGCCTGCCGCTCATGGTGAAGCCCGGCACAGTGCTGCCCCTGGGGGATAATACCCAAAGTCCCGAATACGACTATAGCGCGGAAACAGTTTTCCATGTTTTTGAGATCGATAAAGACGGCGGAAACGCCTCCGCAAGGATCTGCGGCATTAACGGAAAAACAGAAACAGAAACTACCGTAAAACGGCAGGGAAACAGTTTTTCAATTTCCCGGAGCGGATCCGCGCAAAAACCCTGGCGGATCTGCCTGCGGGGGATTCACGGATACAGGAAAATTACCGGAGCTTCCGCAAAGGACGATGCCCTTGGGCTCATGCTGAACGCGGAAGCCGGAACAGAAATCATAGTTCTTGAAATTTGACCCCCAGGGAAGCGCTGATTTATGCAATCGAGCATAAATCAGTGCTACTTTATTGTGGCATTTGCGCAATGAAATGAGCAAATGCATAGGGCAACGCTGATTAGCGTCAAGTTAATCAGCGTTGCCCTAGGTGTTTGCCGGGCTTTGGCTATATCTTCTGCGCATGTTTGGCTGTCCATTTTTTCACCAGGGCTTCCACATCCCGCCATGATTCGCAGGAGAGGGCCTTTTCCGCCAGGACCTTGCAGCTCTCAAGGGTCACTTTCCGGATGAGGCTCTTTACCTGGGGGATATGGGAAGCGGTCATACTGAACTCGTCCAGGCCAAGCCCAAGCAGTATTGCTGTAGCGTTGATATCGCCGGCTAATTCCCCGCACATGGCCGCCTTGATTCCCTGTTTGTGGGCCGCGTCGATGGTCATCTTAAGGAAGCGCAGTACCGCGGGGTGGGTGGGCTTGGCTAAATAATTTACCTTTTCATTTCCCCGGTCTACCGCCATGGAATACTGTATCAGGTCATTTGTCCCAATGGAAAAGAAATCAGATTTTTTTGCCAGAATATCCGCGGTCATGGCCGCCGACGGAATCTCTATCATGATCCCCACTTCAATATTTTCATCAAAGGGAACCTTGCGCTTCCGGCATTCGGCCTTGGCTTCCTCAAGCAGTTCCCGGGCCTGTTCCACTTCTTCTATTCCGGAAATCATGGGAAACATGATCCGTACTTTCCCTATGGCGCTGGCGCGGAGTATGGCCCGGAGCTGGGTTTTAAAAAGCTGGGGAAGGGCAAGGCAGAAACGTATTGCCCGCCAGCCCAGGAGGGGATTCTTGTCATTGTGCTGAAATTCAGGATTCGCCTTGTCGCCGCCCACATCAATAGTGCGGATAGTAACGGGAAGCCCTCCCATCACCCGCAACACCTGCCCGTACGCCAGGTATTGTATCTCTTCTTCCGCAGGCTGACCGGGCGCCAAAAACAGAAACTCTGAGCGGTAAAGGCCTATCCCCTCGGCGCCGTAACGCAGGGCCAATTCCGCCTCCTCAGGTATCTCGATATTTGCCTTTAGGGCAACCCGGCGGCCGTCCAGGGTTTCCGCCGGCAAATCCCGGCCGGAAAGGGAATCTTCCGCCGCCTTCTGGAACTTTTCTAAGGCTTTTTTGTACCGGGCAAGATCCTTCCCGGTGGGTTTTACAAGGACCTCCCCGGAACTCCCGTCCACCGCCAGGATGTCCCCATCCTTAATCTCCCGGCTCGCCGAAGAAAGCCCCAGCACCGCGGGAATTCCGAAGGCCTGGGACAGAATCGCCGTGTGGCTGGTACGGCTCCCCATATCCATTACTATCGCCTTTACCCGCTCCCTCCTCATGGAGAGAAGTTCCGAAGGCATGAGATCATGAACCACCAGAATCACATCCTCGCTCAGTTCCGTCAAAACAGGTTTCTTGATATTAAGCAGGGAACGGAGCAGTCTGCGGGAAATGTCGGAAATATCCGCCGCCCGTTCACGAAGATAGGCATCGGTGGAGATGCTCAGTTTCTGAATCAGTTCCCGGGAAAGCTCCCAAAGGATCCAGTCGATGTTCTCTAGGCGTGACTCAAGCCGGTTCTTAAGCTGATCCTGAAAATCAGGGTCCTCCAGCATCAAAAGATGGGCTTCTACAATGGCCGCATGTTCCTGGGCCATCTCCCGCTGGGCCCGCTCATAAAGAACTTTTGTTTCCTTTGTTGCCTCGTCAAAGGCCTTAAGCAGCCTGCTCCACTCTGAAGCAACCTCGTCTTTGCGGATGGAGTGCCGGGGAATCTCAGGGAACTCCTCTTCTACATAGATCAGGGCTTTACCGATTACAATCCCCGAAGAAGTTGGAATGCCGTTCAGTTTTTTCATCAATGCAAGAATAGACTAAATATGGGGATTACTCAAGAAGGGAAAATCAAGGCTCGGTTTCGGAACCGAAGGAGGGCGGCACAAAGAGAGGTCCATCGTATCCCCGGCGGACAAAATACTCGGTATCACTACGGTAAAAAAAATTACTTTCATTTTCATAAAAGAACCCGATAAGTTCCGTACCATTGTAGAGAGCATAGATATAAATGGGCTGGTACAGTACTTTCATCCTTCGTGCGGATGAAATGTGAAAGCGTACTGTTCCTGTAAGAATGGAATCTTCAAGACCTTCCTCGTCTATTATGACGCTGAAACTGGAAATGATCACCATGGCCCCTTCGATTTCCACGGTACTGGTAGGTACGGCTTCGGGATCAACACTATATGGATAGTCAAAGGTTCCCCGGTAGTTCTTATCAATAATTTCTACCAAATCAAAGTCAGATCCATCGCAGCCTGTGAGAAAGAAAACAAAACAACAAAAAATTCCCATAGCTTTTAGAAAATGATTCATCCGTCAACCCCCATGCAGGTTCCCACGGAAACGGCCGTATCGATCATGTAATGATCCCGGGGAACCGTTTTTACCTTGCCTGCGGGAACGCCGAGATCCACCGCAGTGATATCATTCCCCTGAAGAGCCGCCATCTTGCCGTACTCCCCACGGGCCAAAAGATCCGCGGCAGCGGTGCCGAGACTCGTGGCCAGCACCCGGTCTGAGGCGCTGGGAATACCCCCCCGCTGCATGTACCCCAGCACCGTGGCCCTGGTCTCCATTCCCGTTTCCTCTTCAATCTCACGGGCTATCCGGTAACCGACAGAAGGAGATCCTGTTTCGGCCCGGTACTTTTTCCGTTCCTTCTTCTCCATCCTTGATTCTTCGATAGAGAGAGCCCCTTCGGCAACCACCACAATGGAAAAAGTTTTCCCGCCGTTTTTTACCCGGTCAACCAGATGATGACCTATAGCCTCTATGTCGTAGGGGATCTCCGGGATGAGGATCACATCCCCGCCGCCGGCAACCCCGGCGTACAGGGCAAGCCAGCCGGCCTTGTGGCCCATGAGTTCGATCACCATCACCCGGTTGTGGCTTTCGGCGGTGGAGTGGAGCCGGTCAATCGCCTCGGTACCGATTGCCAGGGCGGAATGAAAACCAAAGGTACGATCCGTGCCTACAATATCATTATCGATAGTCTTGGGAAGCCCTACAACATTAAGGCCTTCCCGGGAAAGGAGGTAGCCGGTAGTATTTGTACCGTTCCCCCCCAGCACCACAAGGCAGTCCAGGCCGAGCTTGCGGTAGGTCTCCTTTATGGCCCGTACCTTGTCCCCGCTGATCTCGTCATCCCCCGTCTCTTTCTTGAACGGCTTCTCCCGGCTTGCCCCCAGAATAGTGCCCCCCCGGGTCAGGATGCCCTGGAAATCCACCGGCCGGAGCATCCTCACCGACTCATCAATGAGCCCCCGGTAACCGTTGGCAATACCGATGATGGTCATATTGTACCGATCATAGGCGGCACGGCATACCCCCCGGATAGCGGCGTTGAGCCCCGGGCAGTCACCCCCGGCGGTAAGAATACCGAAGGTTTTGGTTACACTGGGCCTTAATTCCATGTTAACCTTTTCATACTTCATACTCTAAACTAAAAAAGCATTTTTGGGTATACTTATATGGTGTATAAGATCATGATTCGTCTCTTTTGCCGGCCTGTTCTGTTCGTCCTCCTTGTTTTTTGCGTTGGTTTCCGTCTTGAAGCCCAGTCCCGTCAGCCCTTCCTGTCACATTGGCGCCTTATCGCCGGGACTGAATCGGGGCTCTATGGGATAAATCTTTACGGCCTGCCGGTTCCCCTCTGGACCGGGGGCTCGGTAAAGAAATTCATTAAGACCGGAGAACGGTGGGTGATCCTGAGCGGCGATCAGGGAATTCTAATTTCCTCCAACCTTTTCCACTGGGAAAGCCGCAACCAGGGACTCCCGGAAAAAACCATCAAAATCTATGAGAATGGGGAGAAATCTTTTAGCGCCCTGATCCAGGAAATCAAGGACCTGGAAATTAACCCCGCCGATAGGGATACCATGGTCTGCGCCACCAAAGATACGGTCTACCTCACCCGGGACGGAGGCCGCTTTTGGCAGGGACTGGGCATGCCCCAGTACCGGACGAACGGCATTAAGGCGGTGGCGGTAGTAAACATGCCCCTCCTTACGGTGTTTGTTTCCCATTCGGTCTACGGTATCCACTACATACAGCCCGAACTGAGCGGCGCCAAGTGGACTGAACTTAACACAGGACTGGAAACCCTGGAAACAACGGATAACTGCGATGAGGTTTCGGATATTGCCGCGGCGCTTCCAAGAGGGGGAGGGGGGGGGATGCCGGTTATCTACGCCTCCCAAACCTTCCGCCGCCGGGTGTACCGGCTGGACTGGGAGGGAAAGCGTTTTAACCTTGTGTGGTCAGACAGAAACACTGCTGCGGCAAGGAACGATCTTTCCGGTTTCGGAACAACAGATTCCCTGGACATAGGAACAGAAACACTGCGCTTCCTCCGGGAAGGTGAAATCATGGAAATCCGCCGTGAAGATCAAGCCGTTCCTACCGGAACGGGCGTTCCTACCGGAACGGGCGTTCCTGCCGGGACTGATACATCTTCCGGCGGAGGGGAAACTGAAAACGCCTTTATCCCCCCCCCCTTCCCTCCCCTTCCCCGCTCAAGGCCGGATCTCCGCGCCATAGCCTGTTCCCTGGAAACCTACGGCCTCTCCCCCTCCTGCATAGGCCTATGGCAAGTCGACCCCCTGTCCAAAGAGGAGGGTGAGTTTATCTCCCTTTCGGAACTGTGGCTCCTCGCCGAAGAGGGCCCCTCTTCCCAGGGAGCCCTGGGTTCTCAGGGAACCCTGGGTACCCGGGGAGAGCGCCTTCTTGCCGCCGGTAACCGGGAAGGGCTTTACATGCCGGCTAACCACGCCATGGAGGAACGGCTCCTCCGGCCCTACCTCAAAATTATTGAGGAACGGGAGCTTGATATGGTGGTCATCGACATGAAGGACGATTACGGCCGCCTGCGCTTTGTTCCGGAAAACCCGGAGCTTGCGCGGCAGGGACGGGTCTTCAGGCCCGTGGACATAGACAGTTTTCTAAAATCAATGAAGGAACAGGGGATCTACACCGCCGCCAGGATCGTAGTCTTTAAAGATCCGGAGCTTGCAAAGAAAGAAAACGGCAAGTACGCAATCTGGGACAGGAGGACCGGAAAGCCCTGGGCGGGCTACTATGATACCAGGCGGCCTAAAAGACAGGACAACGCGGGGAAGGAAGACGCCAATTCTGTTCTTGAAACAGAGATACTGCCGTCTTCCGATCCAAACACAGAAATACTGCGCACCTATTACGATGAGCGCTGGGTTGATCCCTATTCGGAAGAAGTCTGGGAGTATATAAGCCTTCTTGCGGAAGAACTCCACAGCCGGGGCTTTGACGAAATTCAGTTTGACTACATCCGCTTCCCCACCGATGGGGCAAACTTAGGGGATGCCCGGTACCGCTGGCAGGAAAACGGCATGGATATGGAGAGCGCCATCCTTTCGTTTTTACGCCACATCCGTTTCCGGATTCGCTCGCCTATTTCGGTGGATATCTACGGCGCCAACGGCTGGTACCGCACCGGCGCCCGTACCGGCCAGGAAGTGGAGCTCATGGCCCCCTATGTAGACGTGATCTGTCCCATGTACTACCCCAGCCATTTCGAGCAGGGTTTCCTGGCAAATTCCCCGGCGGAACTACGGCCCTACAGGATCTACTACCAGGGAACGCAGCGCACCGCCCGTATCGGCCGGGGAAAAGTTATAGTCCGCCCCTATGTGCAGGCATTCTACCTTAACGTCGCCTACGATCGCAAGTACTACAACAGCGATTATGTGCGCCTTGAAGTGGAGGGCGTACGGAACGCCGGTAAAGGCGGGCTCACCTACTGGAACAATTCAGGCCGTTACGACGATATACCGCTAAAAAACGCGGGGGATTAAAGGGGGAAAACCGCTACTGCACCAGGCTGAGGAAGCGGCGGGTACGGTCTTCTTTGGGGTTCTGGAATACCTCTTCGGGGTTTCCGGATTCCAGGATCATGCCGTCTTCCATAAAGATTATGGTATCGGCGATTTCCCGGACAAAATTCATCTCGTGGGATACGATGAGCATGGTCATGCCCCCGTCGGCCAGTTCCTTGATCACCTGAAGCACCTCGCCTATCATCTCCGGATCCAGGGCGCTCGTGGGTTCGTCAAAGAGCATTACATCGGGATTCATGGCCAGGGAACGGGCGATGGCCACCCGCTGTTTCTGGCCCCCTGAAAGCTGCCAGGGGTAGACATCGGCCTTGTCCTCAAGCCCTACCCTTTTTAAAAGACTTTGGGCTTTTTCCTCCCCTTCCTTTTTGTGCATGAGCTTGAGATCCACCGGGGCGAACATGATATTATGCTTGGCCGTCATGTGGGGGAAAAGGTTAAACTGCTGGAACACCATGCCGATATTCCTGCGGGCCTTGTTAATGTTCACATGATGGGCGGTAAGTTCGTGGCCGTCAACAATAACACTACCGCTTGTAGGCTTTTCCAGCATGTTGATGCAGCGCAGAAACGTTGATTTCCCGGAACCGGAGGGCCCGATGATACAGATCACCTCTCCTTCCCGGGCGTCCAGATCTATCCCCTTGAGGACTTCCAATTTATGGAAGGATTTGTAGAGTCCCCTAACCCTGATTTTTGTTTCCATAATCGAGCCTCTTTTCAACGTGCTTTGAAATTTGGGACAGAACAGTAATAATGACGAGGTACACTAATCCTACTATTGTCCAGGTGGCGAAGGACTGCATGGTCCTGCCGATGTATATTTTCGCCTCGTACACGATCTCCCCCAGGCTTATCACCGAGACAATAGACGTGTCCTTTAAGCTGATAATAAACTGATTGACCAGGGAGGGGATGGAAACCCTCACCGCCTGGGGCAGAATGATGCGGAACATGGCCCGGTAATAGGAAAGCCCCAGACTCCTTGCCGCTTCCATCTGTCCGGAATCGACGGCCATGATGCCGCCCCGGAAAATTTCGGCGATATAGGCCCCGGCATTGAGGCTCAGGGTGATGACCCCCGCCATCAGGGGGGAGAGCCTGAAATCAAGGCCCAAGGACTGGATAAGCTGGGGGATGCCAAAATAGATGAAAAAGGTCTGAACCAAAAGGGGGGTGCCCCTGATGGCCCAGATATAAAACTTGGCTATAAGCCGCAGGGGCGTGACATGGGAGAGCCCGGCCAGGCAGGCCAGGAGCCCCAGAAAGACGGCGATCACCAGGGCGATTATCGTCGTCTCCACAGTGACCACCATCCCCCGTAAAAGCAGGGGATACACTTCGCTCAGTACCCGCGCAAAATCCATTACTTAAACCCCTGCCCCGGCCTGAACCGGTTCCTTACTTTGTGGCGATGTACTTGTCCAAAAGGGCCTGGTACTTGCCGCTATTTCTCAGGTTCGCAAGGCCGGTGTTGAACTTGGACAGCAGGTCCTGGTTCTTGCCCTTGAGCACCGCGAAGCCGTAGGACGAACCCCGTTCCATGTCGGTAACCATTTTGAGGCCGTTTCCCTGGGAAATACCGTAACCCATGACGGGGTAGTCCTCAAAGCAGGCGACGGAATTGCCGGTCTTCACTTCCTCGTACATAAAGGGTGATTCGTCAAAGTAGACCAGGGTAAAGCCGTACTGATCCTTGATACCCTCGGCAAAGGTGGCCCCTTCGGTACCGGTCTTTACCGCCACCCGCTTGCCCCTAAGGCCGGCGTAACCGGTAACCTCGCTGTTGTCGGCCCGGATCGCCATAACCACCCCGGAATCGTAGTAGGGGGTGGAAAAGTCGTACTTCTTCTGCCGTTCCGCGGTAATACTCATCCCGGCGATAACCCCGTCGGCCTGGCTCGATTCCAGGGCAGCCACCGCCGCGCTGAAACCCAGGGGGTTAAGGTCGTAGGCAATGCCCTGATCCTGGGCAATGGCCGCCAGGAGCTCAATGTCTATCCCCACATAGTTCCCCGCCGCGTCCTGGAATTCAAAGGGCGCGAAGGTGGTATCGGTGGCGATTTTGAATGCCTTGCCCTTTCCCGCGTCTTTGCCGCCGCCGGCATAAAGACTTACGCTGAAAGCCGTGAGCAAAAGACACATGAGTACGGTAAATGTTCCTTTTTTCATCATTATCCTCCTAAGAAACTCCGGCTTTAGCCGGGATTGATTAGCCATAGTATAGAGGAAAACTTGATATGACACAAGGGGGCCCGCACGTCCTGGCACAACTGCCTTATGAGGCAAGCCAAAATATACCATACAATTTAGTAACCGGCTTTATGGACAGACGCTATTTACAAGTGCTTGCCTATATAGGCGATATAGATTTTTTCCTGAGGTTTGGGCTTTGAGGATATGTATATTCTGAACGATTTATGAGAAATTTTTCCATGATAAGAGCAAAACGTCTTCTTTCCATTTATTAAAAAGGTAAATTTATCTTTCAGCTCATTCTTTCTGGATTCGGATTCATCGCTGAAGAGAGCGCGATCTCCGTACCAGTATTTGTTATCCAGTTCTTTGTATTCATCTTCCGATTGAGCGTTCGACATTCTGTTTATAATATCAAGCCGTTGGATAATACTGTCACAAATTATTCTGTCAAGGGTTTCTTTTTTTAGCGATTTTTTGGCATCTTCGGTTAATTCCAGCCAATTAAAACGCATGGCGATATAGTCGAATACATCTTTCCAGGACATCAATGGCTTTTGTAAATCTTTCGCCCATTGTTCAAGCTTCACCATTGAGAAATAATTCATCACATCCTGTTCTTTTAGGAGAGACGAATTTTGGAAAATACATACCTTTAGAATGTTTGATTGAAATTCTGAACCTGAAATGCTATACAATGGCGCAGATTCGTCCATGTATTGCAAATAGGCGCTTTCGGCAAAACCGGTATTCGGTACGGCCTTATTATTATACGAAAAAGCCATGCCCTGGGGGATCGCCGACTCTTCCGGTAAATACGGTTGTCCTTTGTCAAGAACCACTAAAAGCTGCCTCTTCTGTTCTCTGGAAAAATACCGTGTATCGTTTATAGCATCCCTAAACAAGTTATTACAAACAGAAATAGAATAAAATTCATTCCGAAAAACATATATATTGTGCGAATATTTTTGCGAGACTAAATTATAAAATTGAATAAATTCCCTCACGTCTTGTTTAAACAAGCCAAAATCATTATAGTAATGATTCAGGGAGAGATCATTAAAAATAAAAACCGGCATTATATTACCATCCCACCAATTCGGAAAGATCTTTTTCATACTGATTAAAAAAGTCTTCGGGCCATTCAGAAATACTGCCATCATCGGAGATTACCGGACTAATTATGTTTGGCTCGGAATCTCCGTCTAACTCAGAGAAAAAGAAAACTGCCGCGTTTTCCGCTTTTATAGGATGATCCGGAGATTTTATACTTTTTCGTATTCCGTTCAATACATGATCGCTATGAGTTTCAATAATAATCTGGATACCCGCAGACGCGACCAGAGAAAGAAAATCGCCGATTTGAGATTGCGCGTAAGGGTGAAGGTGGGCTTCAGGATTCTCGATCAAAACAACATCGCCCGGCTTAGCACTGAGACAGGCTGCGTAAATGGGCAGGGTAAAACTCAAACCAAAACCTATGTTCTGGGGTCTTACAAAGCCAATGCCTTCGTTTGTAGTAAAACGTAAAGTAGCATTGTTTGTCCCCTCTACTGTCTGTATATCAAAGTGGAAGCCCGGAAATATCTTTTGCATGTGAGCCTGAACTTGTTTCAACAATGCCGGACCGGAATTAGGGATACATATCGCTTCAGGTACACGATAGGCTTCGTTTGTTAATAAGTGCGATATCGTCCGTTCACCTCTGGCGCCGACATCCGCGTAGTTTACGGATTCTTCAAGAGAATGCGTCTCACGCGGGCCTAATCGATCTGCGGAAAGATAGGTTAAATCCCTAAAAAGCCGGAGAACCGGCGCGTCCTGGCCTGATTTCGGAGTTTTTCGCCTCAATTTAAAATTTTTTCTGTCACAAGCAATGTAATCCCTCTCCCATAAATTTAAACCGGATTTAATTTCAATACAGATACTATCTCTGGATGTGATTTTATTCAAGGCGTCTTCCGCTCTGCCCAATTGAACAACCGGACCATTCAGCACAAGCTGCTCAAAATTTACACATTCACAGGCCGTTTGGTGTAAAAGGGCAAGGGAATGCAAAAAAGATGTTTTACCCGAAGCATTTCTACCGGAAAGAATGGTAAGCGGTTTTAGTGCGAAAAAATTGTCATTAAAGCATTTAAATCCCTGCAAACGGACAGAATCAATCATAGCAATACCCCCTTAAAAGCATTTTCAATTTTTATAAACCGTATTTTTACTTGTTTTAAGCTGTTTGTTGACCATGTAATGGCATTGATAAATTCCTCATCATCAAACAAATTAAATAAATTTTTGCGGATTTCTTCTTTCTGAATCTCTGTTAATTCGCCCTTATAATTCCCAAAAAAATGGGAAAGAACATCAAACAACGCGGCATTAACAACACTTCTTCTATTTTGTTCCGGCTGATACCTGCGGAAAGTATGCCCTCCCCAAATTGAATGGCAAATACACATTGAACGTTTAAATTCCGCCTCCAGTATAGAAAGCTGGTCTGTCTCCATTCCATTCATTTTTACTAAGACCGAAGCAAGAAAACCATCCATATCGCCGTTGTAATTATCAGTACCTATAAGTTTATAGGCAAAGAAACGGTTAATTACTTCTCTGTCACGCATGTTTTTTTTATTCAGCCCTTCCCCGGTTGCATCAAGAAACACCTTTTCTCCGGCAAGCTTCTTTAACAGCTTCGTTGCCGGGCCGCAATACATGCAGTTGCGCATTTGCTGCCGCGATAAAGGCGTACCGCCGTTTACCCGTTCAAAAATATCAAGACGCGCCCTTTCGGGTACTTTTTCATCCAATATATAAATGATTAATTTTGTGTCTTCCAAGCGGTTTTTTAACTTGACTGACAAATCGCTAAATTTTTTACCCGAAAAGTTTTTGTTTTCCGTATCCAAATTCCGTAACGCGAATGTGTTATTTAAAAAGCGGGAAAGCGTCGTCAACCGCTGCAGACCATCTATGACTATTACCTTGCCGTCAGAACGCTCTGCTAAATAAAATACCGGCAGGGGGATACGCATAAGCAATGATTCTATAAGCCTTGACTGTTTTTCCAGCGGCCAAATAAAATCCCGCTGAAAATCAGGATCAAGAATATACGTTCCATCATCAATACGGCGGCAAACCTCAAAAACAGAACGCGGATCTTCCCTTATAAGGAGACTATCCAGCGGATAGTCATGCATTTCAAGATCCGGAGAGATATCAAACCCTTCTTCCTGATTTTCAGTATCATCACCTTTATCCTCAATCATAAAAACCTCTTGCTTTTGAGGGATTTTCCAAATATGAGGCTTAGTATAATATGGACAAGAAATATGGGGAAGGGCTCCGGCCCTGGTTTATGCCTGAAAATGCAGCACATTCCACTCCCCTTCGTTATGCACCACCGTAGCCGGTACCACCGGCGCATCGCCGTAACAGGTTTCCTTATTGACGCAGTCTCAGGTCTTCCCAACGAACTGGACAAAAATTAAATTATTTGGTAGATTTAAAAAATAGAGTTCTAGAAATCCCGGCGCCGTACCCAAGCGGTAAGGGAGCGGTCTGCAAAACCGTTATGCAGCAGTTCGATCCTGCTCGGCGCCTATGGAAGCACTGATTTATGCAACCGAGCATTCGGACTTTAGTCCGCAATCAGTGCTACTTTAATGTCGCATTTGCGTAGTGAAACAAGCAAATGCATAGGGAATTGCTGATTTGCGTCAAGTTAATCAGCAATTCCCTATCTTTCCACACCAAAATCCCGGTAAACCCCCAGGGGCGGCCGTTTCTGGTAATCTACCCGGTCCACCCGGGCAAGGGGAGGTCCGCGGCGGAGCCAGGCCAGGAAGGCATCCAGTTTCGGTTTCCTGCCTTCAGCCCAGACTTCCACGTCCCCGCCGGGGGTGTTGCGGACCCAGCCGGTAAGACCCAGGCGGCGGCCTTCACCGAGGCAGGTATAGCGGAAACCTACCCCCTGAACCCGGCCTTCAACCAGAACATGAATAGCCATGACCGCAGCGCCGCCCTGACCATTCGGAAAAGGGCCCGTCACCGTTCCTCTTTGTACGCGTTAATCGCCTGCTGGGAAAAACCCTCGGCCTTGAGTTTTTGCCAAACCATCATCCCGGGCGCCTCTTCAAAGCCGGCATAGACGGCGGCGATGTAGTTCCTGAGCAGGGTGATTTCTCCCTCCCTGTCCAGGGCGGCTTTCATGGCCCGGCGGGCGGTATCCGCGGAAATACCGCGGTTCAGGAGGGAGCTGAAAAGCTTGCGGGGACAGAGCTTGGTACGACCGGCGCTCAGGGCCCGGCGGAGCTTGCCCTCCAGGTAGAGTTCGGCAAAACGCCGGTCACTCACGATTTCAAGACTTTCAAGGCAGGCCAGGGCCGGACGGATATGGGCGCTGTCCAACCCCTTACGTTCCAGTTTACGGGAAAGGCCGGAACGGGTCTGCTCCGCCCGGGCCACCAACTGCAGGGCCGCCCGTTCCGCCCGGTAACAGCCCGAGGCATGGCGAAGGGATTGGGCCTCTTCCGGGGAGACTTCCCGGCCCAAAATCTCCAGGGATTGGCTGTCAAAACCAGGGGGGAGGTATACTGTTTTAAAGGAAAAGAGTGAACCATCGGAAAGGCCGATACGCATGAGGGAGGAATCGGCCTTCCGGGATTTATTACCGCCCGAAGATCCGGCGGCAGTCTTGACTGAAACCACTGTCATAGTGGTCCTCACTAACCAGAGTTTTCTTTTACCACTTCACAAACGGCTAGTACTAAGTGCTGACGTGCTAACGCTTGGAGAACTGGAACCGTCTGCGGGCGCCGCGCTGGCCGTACTTCTTCCGTTCCACCATACGAGAGTCCCGGGTGAGAAAGCCATTGGACCGGAGGCTTGTATAGTTACCTTGATCCACCTGGCAGAGGGCCCGGGAAAGGCCGTGACGGCAGGCGCCGGCCTGACCATTGGAACCGCCGCCGTAAACATTGACCAGTACGTCGAATTTATTTTCACTGGCGGTTACCATCAGGGGCTGACGGACCATCATGGCATGTTCCCCCATGGGGAAATACTGATTCAGATCCTTACCGTTAATCACGATTTTGCCGCTTCCATCCCGAATATATACCCGGGCTACCGAGGTCTTCCGCCTTCCCGTTCCGATTCCAAGATTCTTAATCAATTTTCATTCTCCCTTAAATCTCAATAACCTGAGGATTCTGAGCTTCGTGGGGGTGCCCAGTTCCCGTGCAGAGTTTAACGTTTTTTAAGAGCTTCCGGCCCAGGGGCCCTTTGGGAAGCATTCCCTTAATTGCCAGTTCCAGGGGGGATGTGGGGTGCCTTGCCAGGAGTTTCTCAAAGGTCAAGGTTTTGAGTCCTCCGGGGTATCCGGTATGATGATGGTACAGCTTTTGCTGGGCCTTACGGCCGGTAAGGGCAACCTTGTCGGCATTCACTACCACCACAAAATCCCCCACTTCCTGATGAGGGGCGAATATGGCCTTTTCCTTACCCCGGACAATGGACGCCGCTTTGGCAGCTATCCGGCCGAGGCTCTTACCCTCAGCGTCAATCACAAACCACTTCCGCTCCACTTTTGCGGGTTTTACGAATTCAGTCTTCATTACACAACCTTCTCTTAATATACAAGTGAGTTTTTATAATATCATAAACAGACAAAAAATGTCAACGGACGGCGGCGGCAATTCTGCAATTCCAAATTCAAACGAAGACATTGAAATTTTGCCTTGAAAAATTTACTTGGGGTCCGGCAACCGAAGGTTGCATGCAACCTTCGGTTGCTTGGCCGAAAAAAACACGGGTCCTCCCGGTGGTCCCGCCCGTGTTTTTTTCATGCGACCCTTGGTCACACGCCACCCCTCAAGTATGTTTTTGAGGCGCTTTCGATGGCGTTCAATACTGAATTGCTGCCTTATTGGTAAGGAAATCACCGAAAAGACGGTAATTGGCCTGTAAAAGCGGTATAATTTTCTAAATTTGGAATTGCAGGCGCCGTTTGGATGTTTTTGTTAAAACTTTGAATTGCTGTCCTCATTCTCCGTTTTTTTCTTCCGTTGCGGCTTCTTTTTTTTGTTCCGCCCGGTCCTTTACGTCGGCGATGCCTATAAATATCGCGATGATACCAATAAACACGGCAATTACCGGAAGGGCGCCCCGGAGAAAGGCCAGAACATCATTCCACCAATTTAACCCTTGGGGTACAACGGCGAAGACCGCCGCTAAAAAAAAGATCAAACCTAAAATTAATGCCTTCATAAAAACTCCTTAATGTTCGCGGTAATTACGGATTATCATAACTAAAAATGCCGAAAGAAAAAAGATCGTCGGTAAATTGGGCAAAATAATCGCCAAAAGGGGCACAGAACCGATAAGGGGCGCCTCCGTCCCGGTAATACCGAAGAGCCGCAGGATTGAATACACGGTCCCGGCATAGGCGGCGATACTGGCCGCCGCCATGAGCATCCACGCCGGATCCCGGGTTTTGGACCACAGCACTATGGCAAAAAACGCCGCTACGGCGCCGAGGATCAATCTGCTTATAATGTAGATGAGTTGACCGGAATCCACGCGCCCCCCGCTTACCCTAATTGGACTTCGAAGGCCTTGATTATCCTCGGCTCCAAATCGTCAATGATCCCTGAAATGGTAATTCCCGAGGCGTTTTTATGACCGCCGCCGCCGAATTGCAGGGCCACTTCCGCCACATTGACCTTGTCCCGGCTGCGGAGGCCGATAGTACAGTTATCGGGTTTTTCCTGGCGGATGATGGCAATCGCCTCCACCCCCGCCACGGACTGGAACAGTTGGTACAGGGAGTCGCTGTCCCGGCCTTCGGCGCCGAATTCCCGGGTTTCCTCGTATTTTTCGGAAGAAACGATGAGTTTCCCGCCGTAATACGGTTTTGCCCGGGCTAAAACCAGCCCCATAAGCCGGCGGGAGTCCAGACTTTTGCCGCCGTTAATGGCATTGAAGGTTATCTTCGGGTTTGCCCCCGCGGCAATGAGCCTGGAAGCCTGGTAAAAAGTTTCAGAACCGGTTTGGTCTATATGACGGAAAAAACCCGTATCGGTACAGAGCCCGAAAAAGAGGAACTCCGCCTCTTCCCCGGTAAGACTGAGCCCCAGGGCTTCAATTACCTTGGTAACCAGAAACGTAGCCGACGGAGCCTTGGGGTCCAGGAAGAGAACTCCATTGGGGCCCTCGGGAGAAGTATTAGTAGCATGATGGTCAATGATAGCCAGGGGAAGGCCCGCAAGCAGGTTCTGAATTTCACCGACCCGTTCGATTTCTGAACAATCCACGATAACGGCCCGGGCCCCCTCCCGTTCCTTATCGTCAAGGGTCGAAAGGAATTGGCCGGCGTACCGGTTAATTTCAGTACGCTTAAAGGGCCCGGCGGACAGGAGGATCACGTCTTTACCGAGCCGCTTTAACGCGGAAGCAAGGGCGAACTGGCTCCCGATACAATCCCCATCGGGCTCCTTATGCCCCGCGATCAGGAATTTTTTCCCGCCGGTGATGAAATCAAGCAGACTCTGGGGAACTCCTTCCATTAAAATTCGAGTTTTACCTCTTCGACTCCCTCAAATTTTCCGTCCAGACTTTCCCTGTCGGAGAGCATACCCCAGGTGGAATGGTGGGAATCCCTATGAACGTAAAGCTTGACATGGCTGAATTCGCCATCTTTGTAGTAAACCATGAGCCGGGGCCAAAAACTCGCGGAAGCTTGACGGATGACTTCCCCTTTACCCGCAGTGCCTTCAAACCACTCGGTAGGCAGGTAGGCTTGGGACATACCGAAAGCCCCCCTCCGGTAACTAACCACATACCCCTTATTGGTATTGTAAATTCTCTCCACCGGTACGGAAATATAGTAATATTCCGACTCGCCCTTAAATTTCTTCTTTGATGAAGACGACCCGCTTGCTTCCTGACCAATAACAGGAAAGGCTATAACAGCCAGAACAAAAAGGGTAACAAAAACCCGGAACCTCATAAAGCTCCTCCTTGAAATGTCCTTCTCCCCGCCCTAAGAATCAGTATAGCGTTTTTTATCCAATTCTACAAGATCAGGAATACAGAAAATAGCTGATTTTGGAACAGCCGCTATTTTAAAAAAATCACCTAATACTACTGATCTGTGTCATTTAAATGAGGACAAGGACGAAGCTTTCTTTCCTAATAAAAAGAGGCGGTTCTAAAATGTCAGGTTTTGGAACAAGCTCAAAGGAGTGGCGTTATGCAGGAACATCTGCCTTTAGATGCCTATTTGGGCAGGTATCATGATGGCAACATAACTAAAAAAGAACTTGAAGGGATGATTTTTAAGTTTATTCTGGAAAATTACCGGGTTTTTCATCTCTCAGACTGGGACGAGGGTGAATGTATCGACTTTCTATGCTGGCTTTACCTCCGGATCAGCCGATCCATAGACCACTATCGTTACGAAGGGGCCTCTTTTACCGCCTATATGATCGCCATGGTCCGCCTTTCGGCCAAGGAATACCGGCTCCGCGAGAAGGAGCACCGGATTGTGGAAGAAACCTACTGGGACGCCACTACGGAAGAGCTGGCGGTTCACAGCCGGGAACCGGATTATCTCAAAGGAATCGACGGCTATGCCGAAAAGCCTTTCAAATCCGTCGGCAATCCCCGGCAGGCCCTTATCCTGCTTTTAAAATCCTACAGTTTTGTATCCGAAGAATATATCGCCCGGGCCGCCCCGGCTATCGGGATAGACCAGGAAACCCTTTCGGATCTGGTGGAAGAAGTACGGAAGGCGCGGTTTGATCAGGATACTGAAATTCGGAACCTCCAGGAACGTATCTACGGCCAGTATTGCCGCTGCAGGACCTTTGAGCGCCGCATAGACGTCGCCCAAGCCGGTTCCGCCCGGTACTGTACCCTGCAAAACCGACTGAGCCGGGCTGAAAAGCGGCTTGAAAACATGAAAAACACCTTAAAAAAGCTGAAAACCGGGGCATCCAACCGGCAGGTGGCGGAAATTTTAAATTTATCAAAGGGCTCCGTGGACAGTTCCCTCCACGAAGTAAAGAAAAGAAGAAGACAAACCAGGAAAAAAAGGGGGAACTTGTCTCCAAAGGACTAAAAAACTATTATTAGGGGTAACGTATGCTCAGTTATCGTCATGCCTTTCATGCGGGTAATCCCCCTGATGTTTTTAAGCACTGCATCCTTGTCCACTGCCTGGATCACCTGCGCCGGAAAGAAAGGCCCTTTCTCGTTGTAGACACCCACGCCGGCGCGGGCTCCTACGCCCTGGAAACAGGCTATGCCGCACAGAACCGGGAATGGGAAGGAGGCATCGGCCGGCTTCGGCGCCTGGAGAAGATCGCCCCTGAAGCCCTGCCGCCGCTGGTGGGGCGGTATCTGGAAGCGGCCTCCTCCTGCCTTACCGGCGCCGCGGACAAGGGGTTCCCCGCAACATACCCCGGATCGCCCTCCCTGATACACCGTTTTTTGCGGGAGCGGGACCGGGGGGTATTTTTTGAACTTCACCCGACTGATTTCGCCCTCCTTGAAGAACAGTTTAAGGGCAAAAAGCGGATTACCCTGAGAAAAGAAGACAGCTTTACCGGCCTTAAAAGCCTGCTTCCGCCGCCGGAACGCCGGGCCTGTGTATTTATGGATCCATCCTATGAGCTTGAAGAAGATTACCCCGCGGTAAAGACGGCCCTGGAAGAGGCGCTCCGGCGTTTTTCCACCGGCCTTTATATCACCTGGTACCCCCTGCTTGCGGGAACCGGCAAGGGGGGGGCGGATTTTGCGGACTCCCTCATGGCCCTATACGGGGGAAACCGCTGCCGGGTGGAGCTGCGCCATGGGTGTGAACGTCAGAGGGGGCTCCGCGGCAGCGGCCTCATAATTTACAACCCGCCCTGGACCTTAAAGGCGGCCCTGGAAGAGGGCATGGATAACCTGGCGGAACTATTCACCCCAAACCGGGGCATGTGGGAACTTGCGTGGCAGGCGGCATCAGCAAAAACCGAACGAGCTGAATAATGCTGAATCTTTAAAAACAGGCCCTGCAACTTTACCCTGCCTTGCGTGTCCTTATTAGTATGAACGCTATATCAACTTTAGAACAGACAGCAATTCTACCCAAATTGCCCAGAGCCCTCCCCTTCCAGACCGTTGGAGAGGAAATTGCCAACAGCATACTCCACGGCCTGGGGGCCCTGTGCGCCGCCGTAGGCCTTATGCCCCTGGTATTCCGGGCTGCGGGAACTTTGGGAGGAAGGGGCGGCGGTCTCATCGCCATAACCGGTTACGCCGTATTTGCGGGAACCATGATCATCATGTTCCTGGCATCCACGATGTACCACGGAATTCAGCACAAGGGGGCTAAGCGGGTGCTCCGGATCCTGGACCATTCGGCGATCTCCCTCCTCATCGCGGGGACCTA
>JAITNM010000297.1 GCA_031290475.1 Treponema sp.
TAGACGACCTGCCAGTTCCGTCACGCTTGAGGGGGGATCATTCTCCGTACAAATAAATACGTAGGCACTTGATGGATAATTAAGTACCGTTAATGTCCCACCGCCACTGCTGCTGGTCACCGTCACTGCCGCCGTGCCGCTTTTTGCGGTGTCCACCGTGGAGGTTGCCTCCACGGTCAGGCTTGTGGCGCTTTCGCTCGTAGCCACGGTCAAGACTCCACCGGTGGTGATAGACGTGCCGGTACCGCCGCCGCTTACCGTCCAGTTCACCGTCTGGGCAGGGCTGTTAGTTCCCTGCACCGTGGCGCTAAAGGTTTGGTTTGCACCCTTTGCCACACTTGCCGGGGAAGGGCTCACGGTCACGCTGGTGACGGTGGCGCCATCGCCTGTAGACGTCCCGCCGCCCAAGCCATCATCACAGCCCGTGACCATCAACCCCAACACCAGCCCCAATGCCAACATCCCCCAAATAATCCCATTCTTTTTCATATATACTCCTCGCGGTCTTTCCCGCCGTCTATTTTTATAAACGCCCATACGGACGTCTTTCCCTCATTCAATTGCCAGGTGATTACGAGCGTGCCCTTTAGGCTTTGGTAGCCGTCGGCGGGTTCCACCGGGGTGGCGCCGGACCTTCGCGGGGGAACTGCTACAGGCGGCAAGAACCAGGGCAAAACCGATACAAGACAGGATAAACTTCATCATTTTCAACTCCTTGTACAAAACTTATCAGTAAACTTGGTCTATTATCGAAGTATCATCATTGTATTGGAACATTCACGGTGGGTCAATACTAATACGACAATAGGAGGTGGTCTATTAGGTGGAATTATGAACGAAAAAGAGGTTTGCAGACTCCTGGGGCAAGCTATAAAGCGTTTTCGTGGTTGGAATAACTGGACGCAGGAATATCTGGCCGAAAAACTGGATATTTCCGCCAATTTTTTGAGCAATATTGAAAACGGCAAGGCATGGGTTTCTCCAAAAACCGTGTCCAGATTGGCAACCGTCTTCAATATTGGCCCACACGAACTATTTATGCCAGACTATACCTACCCTGCGGTGACTCCCGTCCCAGCGGAGTTTCTTCTTCGGTATTCGCAGGAAACAAAAGAATCAATTAACACAGTATTGGATGAAATGACGAACAAATACATTAAGGCAAGCACGGCAAAGTCAACCACCACTACCACCAAAGGCGGTGGCTTGAATGGCGGCCCCTAAAAGGGGCCTTAAAACCAATATTTATCTTCATTGCTTTCCGTTTATTCCAGGGAAAACGCATATGGTGACAGACACTATTTAACCGCGGTCAGGTTTTTTATCCACTTGAACCGGTTGACCACCACCACCGCCACAAAGCACTTCAACAGCTGATCGCTTTTTAAGCACAGGAAAACAAACCACGCCGGGGCATTGCATAGAAGCGCGATAATTGCCGAAGGAATGACAATCAAAAAAACAAAGATCGTGTCGTTTTTGAATACAAAAGAAATGTTGCCGCCGGATTTTACCAAACCGAAGAGGGATGTCATCTGATAGGCGGTGCCGGCAATGGTAAAGGACAGCACGATCATTATTTGATTGGCGCTGATGATCGCCTCGGGGGAAATATTGTAAAATGAGATAAGAACCCCTTTCGTTAAGAACACAAAAATCCCCGTTACAATGCCTACGCAGAGAAAGAACTTCTGCACCCGGTACGCGTAGGGCTTTATCGCCTCAGTTTCGCCTGAGCCGACTTTCTTGCCGGTCATGATCCCCACTGCGGCGGCGAGGCCTGACATCCATACATACACCAGGGTGTTCATCATTCCGGCAATATTAAAGGCGGCGATATGATCGGATGTAAAACGGCCGGCTATGGCGGTGTAGGCAAAGGCGTTGACGGCCCACACAATGTCTCCCAGGACAACCGGCAGGCCGTATCTTAACAGGGCGGAACCAAACTTTTTTTCAAATACAAAGAGGTCTTTAAAGGCGAGGGCTATCCGTTTATCAGCAAAAAACACATAAACTACCACAACGGCCGTTTCGACAATTCTGGAAATCAGGGTTGCGATGGCCGCCCCTGTTACACCCAAGGCCGGCAGGCCGAATTTGCCGAAAATCAGACAGTAATTCAGGCTTACATTTATCACGAGCGTCACCAGTGAGATATACATCCCAAAGCGCACTTTTTCGACGCTCCTCTGGGAAGAAATCAGAATTTGGGAAACGGAAAAAAATATAAAGGAACACCCCGTAATCCGCAGGTAAGGCGCCGCAGCGGCTGTCACATCGCTTTTATTGGACAGCACTCCTGCTACAAGGCCGGGAAAGCCCGCGGAGAAAAGGGTAAATACCCCTCCAAAACCAATTCCTACCCAAAGGCATATAACGGTTATGGAACGGATACTCTTTGTGTCCTGCTTGCCCCAGTACTGGGTGGAAAGGATAACCAAAGCGGCGCCAATGCCGCCGGTGATAAATTGCAGGAACGTATGTATCTGGTTTCCAATAAAAACCCCGGATATGGACAGATCCCCCAGGGTTCCAACCATAATGTTATCCGCAAAATTGACCGTAAAAGAGATCAGGTTCTGCAACGCTATAGGAAGCGCAAGGGTGACCAAGGTTTTGTAAAACGATTCCCGGCTGTTGATTTACCGCGCCCCTTATGAAAACTTATTCCCAAATCCGCTTTCCATTTCTTTAATCAGTACGTCCAGATCCGGCGGTATCTGTATCATGCCCGCTCCGGGGAAAGAAGGTTCCTGCGCCGCCTTCTGGGCGGAAACCGTATCCTTAAGGCCGTTGCCTGTCACCAGGGATACTATCACCGCGCCGGGGGGCAGGGCGCCCTGTTCCGCCGCCTTCTTTATGCCCGCCGTACCGGTTACGCCCGCAGGTTCCCCGAAGACGCCGGTAGTAACGCCGAGCAGGCCCATGGCGGCGAGGATCTCTTCGTCGGAAACATTGACCGTAAGGCCCCCGGATTCCCGAATCGCCCGCAGGGCCTTTTCTCCGTTCCGGGGCACCCCCACCGCAATACTGTCGGCCAGGGTGTTTTCTTCCATGGGCTCCAGGGGGCCCTTTGTTTCAATGGCCCGGTTCACCGGACAACAAAGCGAAGCCTGGACGCTGATGAGCCGGGGCAGCTTGTCAATAAGGCCGACGGCATACAGGTCCTTAAATCCCTTCCACACCCCCGCGATGGTACAGCCGTCGCCTACGGAAACCGCCACGTAATCCGGGGCCTTAAACCCGAGCTGTTCGGCAATTTCCAGGGATACGGTTTTCTTCCCCTCCGAAAGGTAGGGATTGATGGCGGCATTCCGGTTATACCAGCCGTATTTTTCAATCGCCTCGGCGGAAAGCCGGAACGTATCTTCATAATTCCCCTTTACGCTGATGACATGGGCGCCGAAAACAAGGAGCTGGATCAATTTGCCCTTGGGCGCCCGCTCGGGGACGAAGATGAAGGATTCAAGGCCCATGGCCGCGGCATTCCCGGCCAGAGAAGAGGCGGCGTTCCCCGTGGAGGAACAGGCCACCGTGTGTTTTCCCGCATGGGCCGCCCGGACCACGGCGATGGCCGACGCCCGGTCTTTGAGGCTTGCCGTAGGGTTAAGGCCGTCATCTTTTATATACAGATTCTGAAGCCCAAGTCTTTCGCCCAGCTTTTTCGCCCGGTACAACGGAGACCAGCCCACCCGCAGGGGGGAGAGCCGGGAATCTTCCTCAATGGGAAGGAGTTCCCGGTAGCGCCACATGGAAAAATCCTGACGGCCGGCCAGGACTTCCCGGGTTAAACGGGACTTGATGTAGCCGTAATCATACTCAACTTCCAGGATACCCCCGCACTTTTTACAGGTATAGGCCGCGTCATCCGCCTCATGCTCCGCGCCGCAGCTTATACATACCGCGGAAATAACGTTCCTCATAGCAATCCTGTCCGTTCGTTGAATGCGTCTATCAGGGTATCAATTTCATCCGCCTGCTTCTGCACCCCCAGGAAGGATTTTTCCTGGTGATACCATTGATCGTCAAGTTCATCAGCGGTACGGCCCTGCTGTTCCACCCAGGTATAATATTTAAGGTTGTGCACCCCCTTGCGCCCGGTATAGCCAAGCTCAATGAGGTTATCCGTTCCCTGGCCCTGAAGACCGGCCGCAAAATCCGCCGAGGCGTCAAGGAGCCGGTACTCCCCTTCTTCGGCGCGAAGCTCGGCGATCCGGGAAAGGTACATCTCCACCGAATCGGTCAACACCGTGGCAACCACGTCCTTTCCGGTAAGTTCGTAGTATTTGGCGAACTTGATGGCGCAAAGCATGTTTGATATGCCCGAGATGCCCATGTAGGAAAGGACCCCAATATCCTCCCGGGAAAGACCGGCTTCTTTTTCAAGGTATTCCTTTCCCGCCTCTTCGTTGAAAAGCCGGAGCAGGGCTATGGAATCATTATCATCAATGGCGATGGCCATATCGGTATTTTTCACATTATGCACCCAGGGGATATGTTTGTCGCCGATACCCTCAAGCCGGTGGGCGCCGAATCCGTTCCTCAGAATGGTAGGACACTGCAAAGCCTCCCCCACGGCAATACGGCTATAGGGGTAGCGCTGTTTAAGGTAGTCGCCGCTTGCCAGGGTTCCGGCGGAACCTGAAGTGAAGCAGACCCCGGCAAAATTGCCGTCCCTGCCCTTAATGCTTTCAAACGCGTCGGCAATGGCGCTGCCGGTAACATTGTAATGCCACAGGTAGTTTCCCATTTCCTCAAACTGATTAAAGATAAGCACATCCTTCCTGGTGGCCTTAAGTTCATGGGTCTTGTCGAAAATTTCCTTTACATTGGACTCGGTTCCCGGCGTGGCGATCACCTCTCCGGCAATTTTAGAAAGCCACTCAAACCGCTCCCGGCTCATACCTTCGGGCAGAATAGCCACCGAATCCACCGCCAGGAGCTTGGAGTTAAAGGCCCCTCCCCGGCAATAGTTCCCCGTGGAAGGCCAGACCGCCTTTTGGGAAGAAGCGTCGAATTGGCCGGTTACGAGCCGGGGAACGAGACAGCCGAAGGCGGCCCCCACCTTATGGCAGCCGGTGGGAAAGAACTTCCCCACCATGCAGATGATCCGGGCATCCACCCCGGTAAGGCGGGAGGGCAGCTCAATGAAGTTGGGTCCGCCGTACAGGCCGCCTGAATCCTTGGGTTCATTTTTCCAGGTTATCCTGAACAGGTTTACCGGATCGATGTCCCAAAGACCGGTGTTTTTAAGCCGTGCTTTGATCTTTTCCGGAACCCGCCCCGGATCCCGCATCTGTTTAAAGGTGGGAATGATAACGCCCTTCGCCTTCGCCTTTTGAACATTCCGTTCCAGAACGTCCTTTTTAACCGATAGATCTATCATTATTTTACCCCCCGATTGTCCATTCATTCCTCCTTATGGTATAGCGGCGTCAAGTTGATCAGTATTGTCTTAGCCTATAATGGTATCCATATATTTGTCAATCTTTCTGTTCCGGCCTTCCGGCCATTGACAAGTTTCATGGCGGATAGTACCGTTATAAATAACATATTAATTCTATGTGAATTATATGTATTAAACGTACCGGAAAATTCCGGAGAAAAAGGAGCGGGAGTTTATGAATAAAAAACTATTGGCCGTAGCGGCGGGGCAGGAAAGCGCGAATTTGGTAATACGGAACGGGCTCATCATCAATGTTTATTCCGGGGAAATCTATCCCGGAGGGGTGGCGGTAAGCGGCAATACCATAGCGGCCGTCGGGGATGTGGAATACGCTATAGGAGCCGGTACCCGGGTGATCGATGCCCAGGGCAGGTACATTAGCCCCGGATTCATCGACGGGCACATCCACCCCGAAAGTACCAGTTTGGCTATCCGTTCCTTTGCGGAGATTGTATTGCTCCATGGCACTACGACCATATTTACCGACCTGCATGAAGTAGGGGTAGTTGCAGGACTGGAGGGTATTGAAGCGGTATTGGAGGAAGCGGAACTGACGGATATTAAATTCTATTTTGTGGTACCCTCCCACGTACCCTTCTCCCCAAACCTGGAAACCAGCGGAGGCGTCTTTAATACCGATATTATCCGCCGGGCCCTGAAGCGGCCCGATGCGGTGGGCCTTTCGGAATGTGTAGGGCCCTACATAGTGGCGGGTTTTCCCGATTTGCTGGACTCCATGGACGCCGCCCTTGGGGCGGGGAAATCCCTCCAGGGGCATTTGCCGGATATCAGCGGGAAGGCCCTGAATGTCTGCGCCGCGGCCGGGGTCAGCACGGACCATGAATCTCTGAACGGCGATGATGTACTTGCCCGGCTGCGGGCCGGATTGCACACCATGATCCGGGAAGGTTCCGCCGCCCGGGGATTGCGGGATGGCATTAAGCCGGTGCTGGAACAAAAAATCAATACGTCCCGGATCAGTATTGTTACCGATGACCTCCACACGGTGGACGTGGTACAGCGGGGCCATCTGGACGAATCGGTCCGCACCGCCCTGGAAAGCGGCGTAGATTTTGTACAGGCCATCCAGTTTGTTACGCTGAATGCGGCCCGGGCCTTCGGCTATGATACGATCATCGGCGGCCTGGCCCCGGGAAAACGGGCGGATATCAATATAACCGCCGGGCCCGAAGATTTTAAGATCCTTTCGGTTATATCCGAAGGCAAGCTGGTGGTGGAAAACAGCCGCCTTATTTCCCGGTATCCTAAGGCGGAACATAAGCCTTTGCTCCTCAATACCATCAAGCTCCGTTCCCCCATAACGGCTGATGATCTCAAGATACGTACCAAGCCGGATGCCAAAAAAGTAAAAGTCAAGGCGATGGATACCCTGCCATGGATCCCCATCACGGTGGAACGGATCGTGGAGCTTCCCGTACAGGGCGGGGTGATTCAAAGTGATATTAACCAGGATGTGCTCTACATTGCCCAGGTGGAACGGTACGGAAAGAACGGCAACATTGGCAAGGCGTTTCAGGGGGGTTTTAAGCTGAAGTCCGGGGCCATCGCTTCATCGGTGGGGCATGACAACCACAACATCATAGTCCTCGGAACCAACCACGAGGATATGGCGGTGGCGGTAAACCGGGTGGCGGCTCTTCAGGGCGGCCAAGCGGTGGTGGACAAAGGCCTGGTTTTGGGAGAAGTGGCGTATCCGGTTCTGGGGCTCCTTTCGGATCTTTCCGCCGAGGAATTGGCGGAAGAAAAGATCAAGCTCAACAATCTGATCCATGGCCTGGGATCGGAGATTCTCATCCCCTTTATGTTCTTATCCTTTATCTGTCTGGCGGCCCTCCCCCACTTCGCGGTAACCGATCATGGTTTTATTGACGTAATAAAACAGCAGGTGATCGACCCGGTATTAGAAGCGGTATAGCCCTAAGCATTAAAAAAGCTGGCAGGGGAGAGGTTCTTTCCCCTGGCGTGGATCCGGGCGCATTCCCGGGCTGTAGCCATAAACTGGCGCATATTAGCGATGGGAGTCCCCGGGGGAATGGCGCATCCCGCGGATATGGAAAAGCCCCGGGGACTGTCATAGGCTTGGGCAAAGCAGTCCCGGATCGACCGGTCCACATCTACCGGGCCGCCCTGGAGGATCACCGCCATGGTAGGGACATTGCCGGATAAGATTACCTTATCCCCGATGAGCTGTTTGGCGGTTTCAAGCTTTACCGCCTCGTCCATGCTGATGATATCAGCGCCGGTGCTGACCATGGGGAGCAGTATCTTTTGGGTATTGCCGCAGATATGGAGGTGAATGGAAACATCGGATCGCTTTTCCTTTAGGGCGTCAAAGATCCGTTTTTCGTAGGGCAGGGAGAATTCCTGGTATATCCGGGGGCTTATAAGAGAGCCGGAAGAAACGGCGTCAAAAACGGTGAATGAAGCGGTTTCGGAAACAAAGAAAGAATGAACCTTGATCACCAGGGCGGTAAAGAATTCCAGCAGCGGACGGACCAATTCCGCTCTGCGCAGAATTGACTTGAGGATGTAACCGGTACCGGCAAACCGGGCGGCCAGGGTCAGGGGCGCCTCAATGCCAAAACCGATTTGGGGCAGTTCATCCCCCAGGGCATCCTTGAGGCGGTGAAAAACCTCGCTGGTATGCTGAAAGGTATAGTCCTTGTCCGAACAGACCAGATCCAGGTCCAGCATACCCAGATCCCGCAGATCCGCAACCGGAGGCCGCTGTACCGCGTTCGGCCCCCGCCGGTTGACGCAGAGTTCTCCGCCAAAGAGTTCCACCAGGGCGTCCGTATCGTAGGTCGTGGATACCCCGTCGTAGCCAAACTCGTTATAGGCGTTTACGGCCACCTTCGCCCGCAGTCCGGGTTTTTCCCGCCAGTCATCATAGTCAAGCCCCAGAAGATCCCCCGCCGCGGCGCCGTAACCCAGAACGATGGGCATCCGATCCGGTTCTTCGCCCCGGGCAAAGGCATTGGCCCGTTCCCTGGGGGTCATCAAATCATCCTTATGCATAAGCCCCTCCTTTACCTGGATTTGACGGGAGTTATGGTCATTTTTACCTTATATGATTTGAGATTTTTAATCAATACTAAAATCATAGAAATAATAGGAATTACATGTGGATATCGATAAGACAATTCCATCCGCGTTCAGAAGACTATCCACAAGCCTGGGACCATACCCCGGATATTGGAATTGCGAAGGAAGGGTATTACATGCTAATCATCGTAGTGCGCCCGGCACTGAATTATCTCAATATGATCATCTACCATCCGGTAAATAAGGCGGTTTGCCTCGTCTATCCGGCGGCTCCAGTAACCTTGATATTTGTGCTTAAGGGCTTCCGGTTTTCCAAGCCCCTGGTTGCCGTTCCGTTCTATGTCCTTGATAAGCTGGTTGACCCGATGCAGGATTTTTCTGTCCTGGCTTTGCCAATAGAGATACTCTTCCCAGGCAGCGGCCTGGAAAATGACTCTTTTACTCACGCTCCATGGCCTCAAGTTCTTCCATGGTTTTTATTATCAGCCCTTCTCCCTTCTCCATCCGTTCCATGGATTTATGCAGGATGGCTTGATTTTTGGCGCTGTAAAACGGGTCGTCATCGCCGGTGATCTCGAATGGTATCCGCTTCTCTCGCAGTACCGCCCGTGCAAACAGGTTAACCGCTACGGTGGCGTTCATCCCCACATCGGTGCAAAAAATATCGAAACGCCGCTTAATATCCTCATCCATACGGATGCTCAGTGTTGCCTGGCCCATATATAGCTCCTGTATTGTGATATACATACAAAATAATATAGAAGCTGGCAAAAATCAACAACCCCGCCGCAAGCGGCCGGGGTATGTTGTTCTCATAAGGTATTGGTCTCGGGTCCATACCCCTTATAACGCCCCAAGGCTCTCCCGCGAACCGGTGAGCGGG
>JAITNM010000295.1 GCA_031290475.1 Treponema sp.
GCGTTAAAATGGACTCAGGATGAAGCCTTGCGGTTGGTGGTTTGGATATTGGCTCAAGTCAAATTCAAAGATTACCAAAAAGACAATGAAAAAATACCAAAATTTACCCATGATAAATTGGTTGATAATCTATATCCATTTTGGGGAAGAAAACTGGGAAAAGATGGTTCCAATGAAGCATTTTCATCCCGATGGATTTTGGCGGCATTATCCGATTTGAATTTGCAAATTCAAGCTAGAGATATTATTAGGTTTCTCGAAGCCGTTACTACTAATTATACGGATAAAGACATGTATTATCATGACCGGATATTATTACCCGGAGATATAAAGAGAGCTATCATCCCTTGTTCACAAAAAAAACTCGAAGAAATAACCATGGAAATGCAGGATCTGAAACCAATCTTTGCAAATTTGAAAAATCCGGGAAGTGAGAAAAAAAAAGAACTCCCTATCAAAGTTGATGAAATGATCCTTAATAGCACTGAACGATCATTATTAGAGGTTCGGGGGTATCTTCAACTGGCTGAAAACGCATATTATATCCCGGAAATTATACGCCATGCTCTCGGTTATAAATATCATCATGGTTCAAGGCCAAGGGTACTTTCGCTCTCGCCAAAACAATAATTTTTTTAACGAGGAGCCACTATGCCCAACCCTAAAAAACACATCGACACCAGCCGCCTCAACCAAATAGATGCCTACACCTACGATGACTACAACCGGGCCAACATCCCCCCGGTAGGCATGGCCCAATACAATATGGCGGCAAGCCCCGAAGCCAAATACGAATACGACCCCCACATAGACCCATCCCTGCAATGGGCAGGCAAAAAGGAGGGAACATCATTCACCGTCCCCACATCCTCAATCCACATACATGAATCCATAAAACCTCATAAAATAATCCGTTCCGTCCAAAGCATGGGCGATGATTATCAGGACGCGCAAGGCTGGCTCTTTGAATCCGATGTGGAACGGGCCAAACGCCGGAATGACGCAATTGAGTTTTACCAGCGCAAAGACAAATGGACAAACCGCCTGATTGCCGGGGACAGCCTCGTAATAATGAATTCTATGCTGGAAAAAGAAGGTATGGCTGGACAGGTTCGGATGGTCTACATCGACCCACCCTACGGCATAAAATACTATTCAAATTTTCAGCCATTTGTAGACAAACGAGACGTAAAAGACGGAAAAATACCACGGAGTAGAGTCCTTGCCTTTTGCAATTAAAGACAATACCCTTATAGCAGTAAAGATCGTTGACGACCGGGGCATTGAGAGCCTCAAGGTTATCCCGGTAGGTGGAAAATAGAAGGAGACAGACATGGAAGCATTGGTTAAAATAATGGAAGCAGAAGAACTTGTACCAATTTTCGACATTCCTTCCGAAATGCGGAATAGTCGGGTAGAAGTTACTATCCGGCCCATGGAACAGGAAAAGCGTAAAACAACCGCCGAAAAGATCAAAGAATTCAGGGAGAAATATACCCATGAAGCCTTTATTGAACACCTGAAACAAAAAGTTTCAGAGGGTTTTCAATTTTCTTTTGACGTACAGAAAGTCATAGACGGTACTGAAACAGAGGAAGAACGGGAGGCTCGTTACAAGTCGCATAAGCGGACGTGAGGTGAATTATGATGGTCCGCAGATTAACGCTGATTTTCACAGATTAAGAGGGGCTAAAAATAAAAATCTGCGTTAATCCGCGTAATCTGTGGACCTTTTTAAGGATTCAAAAGTAAATGCAGGAGCCCTGGCCCAGGATACCGCTTCCTTTACACCAGCACTACCCTAACCACTCCGCAGCCGCAGCTTACCCAAAAACCGGCGGCAAAGGCTTCATCACCGTTCCGTATGCGGTCCGTTACAAAGAGACCCCGGTCATTAAAATGCCCTTCCTCCACGGAGACAAAATCAGGTGAAGGAACGTAGCCGCCGGCAAAAGACACGTCGGGACTTTTCTTGGGGACCAAACGCAGGCTAAAACGGCCCAGAAGGTAAAAGGTTTTGGGCTCGTCTTCGATGATGAGGCCCCTGGGCGTTTTCTGTTCCGGCGTAAGGGTTTCCCGCAGGGTAGAATAATCCGTAAAGGCCCCGTCGCCAGTAAAATGAACATTGCCGAGGAATTCCTCAAATTCATAGGCCGCGTCCGTCTGGGAATCGTGGCGTATAACCGGGTACATTTTGCCGGTGTTCCGGTGCTTGATAATAAGGGGCAGGGCCTGTTGTACCGCGTAATTACTGTCCCGCAGGGGCAGAGCCGGTTCCCGTACATTCCCCCCGTTGTCCAGACAGCTTTCGGAACCAAAGATGGCGTTCCCCACGGCGCCCCGGGCTATGGCGTAAAACATGTTGGAGGCCCCGGTGGCATTGGGGGATGATTCGGGGGTAAACAAGGCGTTTTCTTCGGTGCAGTAGAAGCCGGCGGCTTTCTCGTAAGAATAGCTATTTTGCATATAATTGTCCGGGGCGATCATGTCGATATGCTCCACGGCGGCCAGCCACACGTGAAGGGCGCGCGCCACCGCCCCGCCGCCGGGGTACTCAATACCCGGAAGACCCCAGGGGGTGCCGTCGTTCAGCCACACGTTGATGTACAAGGGGATGTCATACACGGCCTTTCCCGCGGCGGCAATGGCGTCAATATAACGGGCCAAATGCCAGGCTTCGCAGTATTCGTATCCCCTGAAACCAAAAGCATCTGCCCAGGCCGCGTTTTTTTTGAGGCCGTGTTTTTTCCAGTCCCGGTACGCCGGGGCTTCGGTGTGGCTTTCAAGGTAGGTGAGCAGTTTTTCGGGAACGGGGGCCTTAAGGTCTTCCCGGGCCTTTGGGGAATAATCCTGATCGGTCCGCATAAAGCCCGGCTCGTTTTCCACCTGCACGGCTATGACGGTTTGCTCCGCGCCGTCTATTTCTTTTAAGTGGGCCAGCACCGCGGTAAACGCCCTTTCGTCGGCCTCACGGTTGGCGGAATAATGGGAAGAAAGATCCGCCACGGGCAGTACATCGGATCGCAGTACCCGCTGGAAACGGGATTGATCCCGCTTTACCCATTCGGGGGCGTAGCTCAGGTCGCCGTTTTTCCAGGAGGCGAACCAGAGCAGCACCAGGGCGAGTTTGCTTTTCCGGCACATCTCCACCAGGTAATCAACGCTGGAAAAATCGAAGACCCCTTCGGCGCTTTCTATTTTTTCCCAATAAATGGGGGCTTCCACGGTATTGCAGTTCAGGGCCAGGGCGGCCTTTATGGACTCGCCGAACATCCCCCTGCTGTAGGAACTGGAATTGTGTGCCTGGGCGCCCAGGGGGAAAAACGGTTTTCCCTTTACGCTAAAGCCTTCGAACCTTTTCATGCCTTGCCTCCTTTTTAACCGGAGCCGATTCCCTTTCCACAATATTTATATTGAGGTATACCCGCCGTACGGCGGCATTGCCTTTGAGTTGTTCCTTCATAAGACCCATGGCTTCGGCGGCAAAACGGCTCCTGTCTATATTGATACAGGTAAGGGGGGGCGCGCAGGAGGCCGCCATGTTGGTATTGTCTATGCTGACAATCCCCACGTCCCGGCCCACATGGTATCCCGAACTTTTCAATTTTTCGACAAAATAATAAGCCGTCACATCATTATAACAGATAAACGCCTCCGGCATTTCTTCGGGAAGGGCAAAGTCCATGATGTATGCAGTGGCCGCTTCGTCATAGTTGACAATATTCCATTCCTTCCGGAAAGGGAGGTTTTTCTGTCCCAAAACCCGTGTAAAGCCGTGGAGCCGGTCGGAAGCGCTGGAAGTACTGTCGGCGCTGACAAAGCCGATTTTCCGGTAGCCCTGTTTGATAAGATACTCGGCCGCCATAATGCCCACCATGTAATTGTCAATGATGACGCAGCTTAAGAGGCCGTTTATAACGTTGAAATCAATGGCTACGCAGGGCACGCTCAAGGCGGCTATTGCCCGCACCACCGGTTCGGCCACCTCGCCGCCGATAAAGATCCCATCGGCGCCGGCAATGTCATCGGGCAGGCTGCCCTGGGCCTCGGCGCCGGCTTCCAATATATTCACAAAAAGATCGGCGTTGTTTTCCACGCAGAGGGAATTCAGGTGATAGTAAATCTCATGGTAAAAAATATCCCCCGCCAGAAAGAAACGTTTGGGAACCAGAAAGACAAAGCGGCTTTTACCCTCCACCGACCGCAGCCGCTCATAGGTATAGCCAAGCTTTGAGGCCAGGAGGCGGGCTTCCCGGCGGAGGCTTTCGCTCACCCCCGGCTGGCCTTTCAATGCCCGGGAAACCGTGATTTTGCTGACCCCCAGTTGTTCCGCGATTTTTGATAAGGTGACTTTGTCCTTCGCCATGCCCGCAGTCTACTCTACCCTGGAAAAAAAAGCTATCCCGTAACGTAAAAAATAACGTTACAAAAAACAGTTGACAAACTTGTAAAGTATGCTATATCATCATGTAACGCAACAAAATTTAGGAAGAAAGATGGGAAAAAAGGAAGCAATCGGCATGATTCGTGGC
>JAITNM010000031.1 GCA_031290475.1 Treponema sp.
CGTGGTCATTGAACATATAAACGCCAAAATAAAAACATTCAAGAGCATGGCGTATCCTTATCGGGGCCATTGCTGTAACCGGCATTCATTAAGAATGACTTTGATTTGCGGTATTATAAATTATGACAGAAAAGTTTAGGAGGTTATTAAACAAGTCTAATATATTTACCAAACAAATATCAATTACGCAGTAAAGGTATTGGATAAAATAGAAAAAGCGGTAAACAAATTTGATATGTTTCCCAACGGGGAAGAATTATACCAGAGTTAGAAAAGCATGGATACATAATATATCGTGAAACAATAGTTGATGATTGGCGAATTATGTATAAAATAGAAAATGATATTGTGTATATAATGGTAGTGATAGATGGCAGAAGAAATATTGAGGACATAATATTAAAAAAACTAATAACACGAGAAAGTGAAATATAGAAAACGCAAAAACTGCACATAACAGGAGACCCCAATTGCAGTTAAAGAAATATAAACACCCTATTCTGTTTTATGGAATAGCAATATTAGTTCCCTGGTTTTGTTGGTTTATTCTTGTCTGGTTAAGCCATAGTAACGAGTATATTTTTGATAGTCGCTATTTGATTGACGGAACAAACAAAGATGGTCCCGGAAAAGGATTTTACCTAAAATCCAAGCAATGTATCAGTTTTAGTTAACAGAGTAAAATGCATAAAGCAATTGGTCGCGTTTTACAAAAAATTGCGTCTGACTCGGTATATCTGCTATAACATCCTTAAATCATTTCACAAAAAGCATCGTCCAGGTCCTTGATAATACACGTATCCAAAAGGCCGTGGCGGCCCATATCGGAGAGCATCTGTATGGCGGTTTTATGATCCCGTCCGGCATGATAGGGCCTCTCTTCGGTCAACGCCTGATAGATATCAATACATGCCAAAAGACGGGAATTAAAATCAAGCTCCTCCGCCTTTTTTCCAAAATAATAGCCGGAACCATCAAGTTTTTCATGATGATTGGAAGCCCAATTACAAATATCCTCAAGGCCGTCAATACCCTTCAGTAAAGTAAAGGTCAGGTGCACATGATTTTTTATAACATCAAATTCACTGTCATCAAGAGGGCCCGGCTTTTCAAGAATGCTTACCGGCGTTGCAAGTTTACCAATATCGTGGAGTGACGCCGCTAAATAGAATTGATGGCGCAGGGAACTATCATACCTGTAAACACCTCCCATGTGCCATGCCTTTTGGGCAATTCCGGTACAGTGCTTCCGTGTAAACGTTGACTTATAGTCGATGATACGGGTAATAAACTTACTCAGCTTATAAATAACATCGTCTTCTATATCGACAGTCCAGGGCAAAACCTTTTCCGCCGTAGTAAGGATAACATCGTCCCGCAGGGAAAAAAGCATCTCCTCATCTAAAACATGCAGCATCGCTTCTACGGCCCGATCCGTATGTTTTATACCGGCGCCATTCGATATACTTTTACGGATTTTGGGCAAATCCGAAGGAGACACCCTTTGTAAATGGTTGATAACATCAACAGTATCCGCAATTCCAATAATTTCAGCGCCCAGGGGATATTCCCCTTTTTTCTTGCGATACGGTCCCATACCGTTAGCGCATTCGTGGTGATATAAAATATACCCGCTGATATCGGTCTTTAGGTTGAAGGCCTCGACGTTCCTTTGACCGTATTCACAGTGCAGTTTCATAGCGGGATCGTGTACGCCGCCGTCACGTTCAGAAAGTACATATTCTGTCAGCGCATTATCGTGCAGCAGAGCGCAAACCGAAAGCGCCCTCAGGTTATCCTCATCCATACCAAAATACCGCCCCATTGCGGCGGAAAGAGTCGCAATACGCTTTCCGTGGTGGGTACTCGCTCCGAGAAGTTCTCCCTCAACAATATCCAGCGCTTCAGCAATTGCCTTAATAAGCTTGTCCATCCTGATAGTCATAATTTTTTCCTTACTAGAATATACTATAAACCCAGCGCTTCAGACTACCTAAAATAATCCGTTAGGGAAAAACCGGGGATAGTTCTTTTCTATAAGATTCTATATTGAATTATCCACAAAGTCCTTGGCGGATGAAGTAAACCTCACTATGACTATTCCTTCATTAGGTTTACGAATAACTTTAGCAAAGACCTCAAAACCTTTGGGATTGACTAATCTGATATTTTCATAAATTTCCAAAAGAGGTTCATCTTTCCCTGCGATGATAATAGCCTTGTCCTCAGAAACAGAAATCATGTAGTACTGATAATGATCCTGGGCAACGTGTTTTTCATTAATCCAGTAGCAGTCAATGGGTAGAGGCTCTTCAAGTTTGGTAAAAGACTTGTCAATACTCTTTAGTTCAATGTTATAGGGAGCACCGATGGAATCTATCTGGTATACCTGAATCGCCGTTTTTGCACCCTTGGGAAACACCTCCATAGTCTGTACCACATGCAATTCCGCTTTTACCGCATTGAGCGTTGACCCGGAAATCAACACCTGGCTGCCGGTACTATAGGTTTCGATACGGCTCGCCATGTTTACATTATTCCCGATCACATTGTACTTCATAGACTTGGGAGAACCGATATTCCCTACAATTGTTTCCCCCGAATTGATGCCAATGCCTATTTCAAGCTCGGAGAAATTGTTTCGCACATTCCAACGGTTTGCCTCTTCCATAGCTATCTGCATTTCCATGGCGCAAGCTATGGCGTTGTCGGGATGGTTTTCGTAGGCTACGGGAGCTCCGAAGATTGCGAGGATCCCATCACCTAAAAATTCTATTACCGTACCGTTGTATTTATTGATTATATCCACCATAACGCTAAAGTAGTGATTCAACATAGTAACTACATCTTCTACATGCATCTGCTCTGAAACAAGAGAAAAACCTCTGATATCGGCAATAATGATAGAGATATCCTGTTTCTTTCCTCCCAAGGCAAGCCCATCGGGAGATTCCAAAAGATCCTTTACAATTTCATCGGAAAGGAAACGGCCGAATGTCTCATGCAAAGCCAACACTTTTTGTGTTTCTTCTTCTACCATTTCTTTAAGATGGGTATTAAAAACATTGAGGAGTTTGATTTTCTGCATATAAAGCATGAACAAAGTAACGCTGGTAATAATTGTAATAATAATTGAAATGGTCTGTAAAATGTAACGCTGTTGGGTTGCATTCCGCTGGGTAATTATCCGTTCATCGCTGATATCCACCCCCGCGCCGCAGTAAAAGTTTCCTTCCGCGTCGTATATGGGGGCGACTCCGGAGATCAGACCGGTAAAGCCTTCGGTATATTCTTCAAGATCGGTGGCCGATGGCTTGCCCTGCATTACCGATTGGCCAAGGAAATCAATTTCAACAACATAATCCGGCGTGCACATATCTTCCGAGTAGTCGTTATCGATAATATACTGAGCATTAATACCATCGCCCAAAGGCCGCCAAAAGTATGCGTACAGCACTCCGTACTTTTCCGCAAACTCTACCAGCCGATCCTTGAGGGCTTTATATTCCGGAAGAAATTCACCATCCGGGCCCCGGATATCCTCTTCGGTATGATACTTATCAAGATCCTCAATACTCACGTATTCAGAAAGGGCTATCGATGATGCCAAAAGATACTCTTGCGTTGACTGTTCCATGATCCCTACGGTAAGCCGCAGATTTATATTTGCATTAATGGATAACATGAGAACTCCGATAGCGGAAAGAAAAAAAAGCGCCAAAACCGCATTGTCTTTAAAAAACTGCTTTATAACCGCCACAATATTCCCCTTTTTTGTAAATAAACTAGGCCGTTTCCAAAATCTGACATTATGGAACCGCCTCAACTCTTTATCCTACCATGAATAAGAAGTCTCCCACTTCCTGTTTTGACTGTCAATATGCTATTATTTACCTATGAATACCCGGCTGAACCTCGACAAAATCACAACCAATCGCATCCTGATACTTGACGGGGCCATGGGCACCATGGTACAGACCTTCGGCCTTACCGAAGAGGATTACCGGGGAACGCGGTTCCTGAACCATGGAACCAACCTGAAGGGCTGCAATGACGTACTCTGCCTCACCAGGCCTGAGGTAATTTGTTCTATCCATGAGGCCTACCTTAAGGCCGGCGCCGATATTATCGAAACCTGCAGCTTCAACGCCACCGCCGTCTCCCTCGCGGATTACGGCCTCTCCCCCCTGGCTTACGAAATAAGCGCCGCCGCCGCCGCCATAGCCCGGAAGGCGGCGGAAAAGTTTTCCACAACGGAAAAACCCCGCTTTGTTGCGGGGAGCATGGGTCCCACCAACAAAAGCGGCAGCATGAGCCCGGATATGAACGATCCCGGCTTCCGTGCGGTCAGTTGGGACGAGCTTGAAGCGGCCTTTTACGATAACGCCCGGGGGCTCCTGGACGGAGGCGCGGATATTTTACTCATCGAGACCGTTTTCGACACCCTGAACGCCAAGGCCGCCATTGCCGCAGTACGCCGCCTCGGTGAAGAACGGGGGGCCGATATTCCCCTCATGATCTCCGCCACGGTCTCCGATGCCGCGGGCCGGGTTCTGTCCGGACAAACCGTGGAGGCCTTCTCGGTATCGGTGCTCCACGCCAAACCCTGGTCCATCGGACTCAACTGCTCCTTCGGCGCGGAAAAGCTCATTGCCCCTATCCGGGAACTGGCAAAAATAGCTCCCTGCCTCGTCAGCGTCCACCCCAATGCGGGGCTTCCCAACCAGTTCGGCGCCTATGATGAAACAGCGGAAACTATGTGTAGTCATATTGAAGATTACATGAAAGAAGGGCTCGTAAATATCCTCGGGGGCTGCTGCGGCTCCACACCGGCCCATATCGCCGCCATTGCAACAGCCTCCAAGACCTATAAGCCCCGGACCATCCCAAAGGCAGTACATGAAACAATACTCGCAGGTCATGAAGCGCTCCACATAAACACTGTTGCTCATAAGGGGGGCAAATTCCCCTTCGTCCCAATCGGGGAGCAGACCAATGTGGCGGGAAGCAAACAGTTCCTTAAGCTTATCCGGGAAGAAAAATACGAAGAAGCCCTCAGCATACCCAGAAAAATGATCGAAGAAGGATCTGCTATTATCAATATCGGGATGGACGATCCCTTACTGGACGCCAAGGCGGTGATGATCCGGTTCCTCAACCTTGCCCTGGCGGACCCCGTAATAGCCCGGGTTCCCATCATGATAGACAGTTCCCGCTGGGGAGTGATCGAGGCTGCCCTCAAGTGTATTCAGGGCAAGGTCCTGGTAAACTCAATCAGCCTGAAAGAGGGGGAAGAGGAATTCCTTCGCAAAGCCGGGACGGCAAGGCGTTACGGTGCGGCCGTGGTAGTAATGCTGTTTGATGAAAAAGGACAGGCGGCGGACTATGAGCGGAAAATAGAAATCGCCGGTCGCTCTTATGCCCTGTTAACCGGCAATGGTTTTCCCCCTGAGGATATTGTCTTTGATCCAAACGTGCTTTCCATTGTTACAGGCATGGCCGAACATGATTCCTACGCCCTGCACTTTATCCGCGCCTGTTCCTGGATCCGGGACAATTGCCCCTTCTCCCGGATCTCAGGGGGCATCTCGAACCTTTCCTTCAGTTTTCGGGGAAATAACGCGGTTCGGGAGGCCATGCACGGAGTATTCCTGAAACACGCCGTTGACGCGGGGCTTACCATGGCGATTGTGAATCCGGGGACGCTGCTTTCCTACGACAGCATCGAGAAAGAACTGCGGGATAAGGTGGAGCAGGTTATCCTCTGTAAGCCTTCCCCTGACCCCAAGGCGGATGCCGGTCAAAGCCCCGCGGAACAGCTTGTCTCCCTGGCGGTCCGCATCAAGGAAGAGGGCAAAAACACCGCGAAAAAAACAACAGAAACCGCAGAGGCGGATTGGCGTTCCCTGGACGCGGAAGAACGGGTTGTCCATGCCATGATTCGGGGTATCAGCGACTTCATTGAAACAGATGTGCTGCATCTCCGTTCCCGGTACAAGCGTTCTGTTCAAATCGTGGAAGGCCCGCTCATGAAGGGCATGAAGGAAGTGGGGAACCGCTTCGGACAAGGGACAATGTACCTTCCCCAGGTGATCCGCAGCGCCATGGTTATGAAAAAAGCTGTTGCGGCCCTTGAACCCTTTATTCAGAATGAAAAAACCGATGTAAATAGTAATACTGCTGGTAGTAATACTACCGATACAAAGATACTCCTCGCCACAGTCAAGGGTGATGTCCATGACATCGGCAAAAACATAGTTGGTGTTGTACTGGGCTGTAACGGTTATGATATTATTGACCTGGGCGTAATGGTTCCCCCGGAAAAAATTATCGAAACCGCTGTTTCCGAAAAAGTTGCCGCGATTGGCCTTTCGGGGCTCATTACCCCATCCCTGGATGAGATGGTAACCGTTGCCAGAGAAATGGAAAAACAGGGGCTCGCCATTCCCCTCCTCATCGGCGGGGCCACTACAAGCCTTGCCCATACGGCGCTCCGTATTGCCCCGGAGTACTCCGGCCCCGTGGTGTACGTAAGCGACGCGGGCCGTTCCGCCGAAACCGTGGGTTCTCTCTTTTCAGACGCCGAACGCCCCCGTTTCCTCAATGAACTGGATTACCGCTACCGTAAGGCGGCGGAGCTCCACGAAAACATCACCGCCAGGCGGGAAAGCCTTTCCCTGGAAAAGGCCCGGGAAAACCGTTTTTCCGTCCCCTTCGCCGCCCCGGCGCCGGTTTTTCCGGAACAGCCGGCAGCGGCTTTTGGGCAGGCGGAAAAAGCCATCCTGGAGTTCAACGATTATCCCCTTAGCCGGGTTATCCCATACATCGACTGGCCGGTGTTTCTGCGTTCCTGGGAGATGCAAACCGGGGCAACAGAAACAGAAAAACTGCTTACCGATGCAAATATCCTGCTTGATAAAGCGGCTGCAGAAAAGTTATTGCGTCTCAAAGGCGCAGCCGGGTTTTTCCCCGCCGCTTCAGAAAACGAGGATATTATTGTTTTTGAAGCCAACGGCGTCAAAGAACTGACCCGTTTTTCCTTTCTCAGAAACCAGGAAAAAAAGAGGCCGGGCATTGCCAATGCTTCCCTGGCGGACTTCATCGCCCCTTGCGGCAATACGCCGGATAATACAAAAAAGGCCGCCGGCTGGATTGGTCTTTTCGCCCTGAGCGCCGGATTCGGTCTTAAAAAAGCGGAAAACGCCTTCCGCGCAAAAAATGACGACTACGGCGCCCTGCTCCTTTCGACTATTGCCAACAGCCTCGCAGAGGCCTTCTCGGAAGAAGTACATCTGCGGGTGCAGAAGGAATTCTGGGGTTATAACACTACGGCGCCAAACAGTTCCGGCGGCATACGCCCGGCCTTCGGGTACCCGGCCTGTCCGGACCACAAGGACAAACTATTAGCCTTTAAGCTCCTTGACGCGCAGAAACGCTGCGGCCTTGAACTTACCGGATCGGCCATGATAATCCCGGCGGCCTCGGTGTGCGGTATGTACATAGCCCACCCCGCCTCCTACTACTTCGGCATTGGTTCTGTTGGGGAGGATCAGCTTGCGGAATGGTCAAAACGAAAGGGAATTACGGTAGAAGAGGCGCGGAAACGGACAGGAAAAATTTAACCGGAAAGCGGATTTCCGTTTCAGGCTCCCTGGGCCTTTGCCTTTTTTACCATCTCTTTTAAGATAGCCTCAGTGTCGATTTCTTTATCAACTCCGCGTTGCGGAACAATACCCTCATCATTAACGCTGCGGAATAACGCCGCGGGTCTTCCTCCATCGCGGTAATAACCCCAGCTTTCTTCATTGTTGATGATAAAATCAAGCACGATAACTACCGCAAGGGTAAAGAAAACCAGGGAAGCGTTGCTTTTCTGATTTCCCCGTAAAAGGGTATCTAACCGCATCGAAACCGGATTCGGTATCTGGAAAATATAGGGTTCCCAGGGATTATCAATACCGTCGCAGGGAACCCTTCTTGCCGCTCCACCGGCCTTATTTCCTTTTTCAATGCCTCCGGCTATCGCGGTAAGATATTTACGCAATGCGCGGACTTGGGGGTACAAGGCAATAACATCACCCTTTTGAAAAGGCGGGGGAAATGAGGATTCAAATTTGAAAAGGGGCATAAAATACTGCCGTTTGATCCAGTAAAGCTCATCCAGAAGCCGCTTGGCATAGTTGGAAGTCCGGGATTCGGCGGCGGTTTCCAGAATACGGCAATATTCTGATAAACGGGGGAGGTATTCTTTATCCAGATGATTGATAAAATAATGCCAGTTATTAATGACAGGAGTCAGAGCATCCCCGGCATTCTCAAGACCGTCCGGTCCGTTTATCATCCCGAAGGTAACCGAACGGAGGGCGAAAAACAACTCTTCCAGGATACGGATTAGAATCGATACCTGTTGGAGACCGTCCAGGGGTGAAATAAGGGCGTACTCTTTTCTGAGTTTAAACACGTCAGAAAAATAGGGATAAAAATCCGCCTCCAGGGCGGCTTTCGTCCAGCCTGATTTTGGGAATAAGGTTTCCAGGGTCACAAGTCCCCGATCCACCGCCTTCCGTTCGTTTTCCCGGACAACCTTTTTATCATTCGCTTCCTTGGAAACCGTATCATTATCTTCATTATTTTCTTCTTCGGTTTCCTCGTTTTGCCCATCCTCATTTTCATCAAGGCTTTCCTTAAGGTCTTCGTCAGTCTTAGGAGGCTCCGCCATAGAAGGCAGCAGTTGTTCTGCTTCGGAAACGCCAAGAAATACCATCAGCCGGTTTCTCCGGTTGGCAAAAAATTCCTCGCAGGAAAGCCACCGATCCGACAATAACTTCATGAGCAGGGGATAGAGCAAGTACCGTATTTCTTTTCTGATAAGGTTCCAGGACACTAATGCTGTTTTTATCAATTCCTGATGCTTGTTCGTCTTTTCATTAGGATTTTCAAGATATATGATTTTATACACCAGCTTGTATGCTTCTTTTATATGAGCTTCAAAATCCATCTTTTCCAGCAGAAAAATCGGCTTGTAGATCTTTTTTAAAATTTCCGCCAATTGCGGAATTTGATTTTCCCGGGGATGGAGCTGAATCCGGGTAAGCTCGCTGTTAATATGCTCAATGTCCCAGTAACGGAAGATATCTATTATCCGGTAGGTAAAACCGGAAACCCGTTTCAGCTGCTCATTACGGCGGATATTATTCCGGGGAAGCAAGGTCCTGGTAGCGGTAACCAGAGACTCAATCCGCTCATAGTACTCGCTAAGCCGCTTGGTCACAAACCGTGAACTCACATAATCCGGGGGAGGACTGGCAATGGAAAAAATGGATTTTAATACCTGAAAGGGGCCTTTAATCTCAAACTCCGTCTGCCCCATGTATTTGTCCATTTTGACCCGTTCGCGGTAACTTAGCTTAATCGGTAATGTGGGATTATCCGCAGCATCGTAGGCTTTTTGAAGCTTTTTTGCCTCCCCGTCTAATTCATCCTCATCGGGGGCTAATTCAACACGGTGCCGAGGGGCGCTTCGCTTACGGCCATCGGAACCGCGGCTGCCCCCGCCGCTTCTGCTTGTCCGGGGAGGAGGGGGCGGCGGGTCGGGAGACCGCTCCACACCGACTTCACCGCCTAAAAGATGGGCTAACCGTTTAGCCTCATTGGGATCGAGAGTTCCCAATCTGCCTCTTGTTTTATCAAGCTCGCCAGGAGCGTACACTGCCTTATCTTTTGCCATAATTACACCCTCAAATAGAGCTTTTCGCCCATTCCCAGCATATTCCGGATTGGAATTTGCTCTCCCCTTGAGTTTACCAACATACCATTATAATATCCAAGAGGAGTATCGTAAACCGCCCGGGTTATAAACAGGTTTGCAGAACTTCGGATCTGTTTTTCCGGAGTAAACGTCAAATCCACCATCCCTTCCAAATCCTGAATTACCCAATTGGTATTGGTTCCGCCGGGGACGGTTATTCGTACCAGAGGAAGGGGGGTAAGTTTCCCGTCCACCCAGAGGGCGTTTTCGTTGTTTTTATTGGTTTCCCAGGCTTGGCTTTCACTGATATGAAAACCGATACGCCGTTTTGGCTGGGGAGAAGGGGCGCCGGTATTTTCACCGGAAACCCCGGAATCAACAAAACCAATACCACCGCACCATACCGAAGACATTCTGTAGGGAAAAAAACCCTTGCAATCCCAAAAAATCCCGGTAGTTTTTCCAGGATCCAGGGTATAATGCCGTCCCCCAAAAGACATATCGCCCCGTATCGGCGAAACCGCTTTGAAGGCGTACATGGAACGGTTCGGGGGAAACAGTAAATTTACCGCCATGGGGGTAACTGTTTTTTTTGTCATATCGTAGGTCAGATGAGCGGTGAAGGAGGGCCGTTTTTTCGTGGCCCCAATGTCCAGATCGATCCGTATAGAATTTGCGTCAAGCCAATTGTGAATCCGGAAAAAAAACCCATAAGACCGGCTTTCCACAGAAGCATTGGCCAGGGTTCTCGGGAGATGCCAGCCGGTAAAGGGCAGGAATTTTCTAAAACGCATCAATTCTTTTGTTTCTTTGTCAAATAAAAAAAGCTGGGCTGAACGGTAAAATTTCAGATTGGAAAGAAAGGCATTAAGAAAAAACTTGTCATCCTGTACGGTAAAGCTTTCCCACTCTTTAATCCGTGAATCTACCATCCACCAGGGAAAAGGCCACTTAAAAGGCCGTTGTATAGATAAAAGATCGACTTCATCAAAGGCCTGGGTCCAGGTACCATTCAGGGGTACTCCATTCTCAATAGGGGCCGGCCGGGGCTCCTGGATTTCCCTCGTATACATAATTAATTATACCTAATATCGGAAATTAAAGTGATATGCACTACTATAACAATACAACTATTACATAAGATACTGGTCATTGGTCAACAAACCCGTCTCTCCAATGCCAAACCGGAACAGACAAAGCCGAAGAAAAGGGATTTTTCTCTCTAAAATCCGGAAGCCACTCATTATCCTGTACCAACTCCTGGTAAAACCCGTCTTCAATACCGAATTCCTCAAGCCAGAGGAGAACCTTTTCGTACTCTTCCTGATTAATATACCGATCCGGCGCCCTGCCTGCGCTTCCTCCCGTATTATCCGGCTCTGCGCCGCTTCCTGCCGGGGTATACTGGGTCATCAGGGAAAGAAGCGCCCGGCCCTGGGCGTGATCCGCAAACCAGCGGATAACCTCCCTGGTAGCCTCAAGATACCCCGGCAGCGCCAGATGGCGTATCACCACTCCGGATACCAGAACCTGGCCATTACCGCCTCCCCGGGCCGGGGCAAAGCGGAGATCCCCCCGGTATTTCAGCATTCTGAATATCGCCTCCACCGCCCGATCAGGATAATCGGGGGCTTTAAAAAACCTGCGGGAAATTGCAGGGTCCAGGGTTTTTAGGTCCGGAAGGTATACGTCAATCTGGTCTTCCAGGACGGAAAGGGCTTCAAGGCCCTCATAAGCGGAGGAATTCCACAGTACCGGGATAAGGAGCCCCTGTTTCCGGGCGGTTTTGAGCGCTTCCGCCAGTACCGGGGCGGCGTGGCTTCCGGTGACAATATTGATATTCTCCGCCCCCTTCGCCTCTAATGCCCCGCATATATCCGTAAACTCGTTGAAACTAACGGTCCGGCCCATACCGCCCCGGGAAATTTGCCAATTTTGGCAAAAACCGCACCCCAGGGTGCACCCGGTGATAAAAATGGTCCCCGAACCTCCCGCGCCGGTGATAGGAGGTTCCTCCCCCCGGTGTATGGATGCGGAGGCTATACGTAATTCTTCAGTTTCCCCGCAAAAACCTGTTCTCCCTTCGGCATGGGGTTTGCGATTAACGCCGCAGATCCGGGGACAGATCCTACAGGGAGCATACGGCAATAGCCGTTTGCCTATAGGAATGATTGGCTGCGCCGCCTTGCGACGGTGCGCGGCATACAAATCCTGCATGAAGCCCTGCCTCCTGTTTGATTTAAAAGCCCTACTGTTTTGCCCTTGCCTTGTTACGGTGGGCTATTTCCTGCTCAATTCGTTTAAGGCTTGCCTTCAGGGAAGAATCTTCCATCCGTTCGTATGCATCTGGGGATACCTCCCGAAGGGGCTCTTCCCGGGGAGTGATCCCCCCGGCCTGGTCCGGAAAAGGCTGTTTCAAATCCTCAGGAGGGCCGCTTCGGCTTAAACGGAAAGAAATGCCGTGTATCTCCAACTCGGGGTATTTTCGGCATACCCCATTAAGGAGGTATTTTTGTTTGGTTTGCAATATCTGAATCCAACCGGGATGATCCGCTTCAATTTCCAGGATTGATTTATTGAGTTCTACGATTCGGGAATGGGCGGCAATATTTTCCCCGGCTATGTCTCTCCAGGAAGAAAAAAGATTGTTGTACCGTTCAGCCTGCTGAATCGTCCCTTCATCAAATAAATCCGAAAGTAGATCGCCGATTCTTTTCAAGAATTCCCGCTCCTTACCTGAGACATAGGTCTCAATGCTCCTCTTAAAACATGATACACCAAAGTATCTTCCCTGCGATACCGTTCATAGGGCTCCTCGGGGAGGAAGGTATAGAACGCCTGGTCGTATTCGGGCATTACCTCAAGGAATTTCCGCCGTTTTTCCGGGTCCAGTTCCAAAAGCACGTCATCCAGAAGTAATACCGGTTTTTTCCCGGTCATGAGGGAAAAACGGCGGGCCTGGGCTGTCCGCAAAAGCAGGGCCAAAAGTCTCCGCTGCCCGGTAGAGGCCTTTGCCGAAAACTCCGCGCCTCCCCTGGTAAAGACGAACCGGTCCCGGTGGGGCCCTGAAAGGGACATGCCCAGGACTTTCTCCTGTTCCCGCCTTTCCCCAAGAAACGCCGTTATCTCCCCAACGGTCTCCTGTTTCCAGGATTGGGCGTACTTTATCGCAATACCGTCAATTCCGGTTACTTTTTCGTATAGGGGACCAAAAAGTTCTGAAAAATGCCTGACCGCCTCTTCACGTTTTTCCATCAGCCTTAGTCCGTATTCGGCAAGCTGGAGATCCAGAGAATCCAGCACCCCGTTATCAGCGTGGAAAGATCCTGCTTTAAGAACCGTATTACGGGCTTTAAGTACTTTACGGTATTTCCGGAGATCTTCCAGATAAACAGGGTCATACAGGCTCTGGGTTTGATCAAAAAACCGCCGCCTTTCTTCGGGCGGACCGGAGACAAACTCCATATCTTCATGGCAAAAGACAATACAGGGGATCACCTGGAGGAGTTCTTTACGATCCGTAATATTTTTACCATCAAGAACTATGGTTTTTTTACCGGTTTCCAGTTTTACCAGGAGCTTGTTATAAAAAACATCCTCCAAATTTACCTGGACAGAACAGTCTTTTTCGCCGTTTTTTACCAGTTCCCCGTCCCTCGCTCCTCTAAAAGATGAGGCGTAGGAACAAAAATAGAGGGCTTCAAGGAAATTGGTCTTACCCTGACCATTTTCTCCGACTAAAAATACATCTTTAGCCTGGGTTGAAATCTCATCATCCGCTAAATTTCTAAAATTAGTTGTCCGGGCGCCGAGGAAAGTCACAATTTCCCATCATTATTCAAGAATTAATCAACATTCATGGGCATGATGATATGGAAAAAGTCTTTATCCGGCACGGGCTTGATAGTAATTGCCCGGTTAGGTTCGGAAAAGTGTATACTCACCTCATCGCCGGATATAACTTTAAAGGGTTCCTCTATATAGCGGTAATTAAGGGCAATAGAAATCGCCTCCCCTTCGTATTTACAGGATATTTCTTCTTTTGCGTTACCAATGTCACTTTCCTCGGAGGAAATGGAAATTCCCTCGGGGCTAACCCCAAAGTAAATACGCCGGGATTTTTGTTCTACCAAGAGGGATACCCGTTTTAAAGCGTCCAGCATTTCAAAACGATTCAGGGTGAATGAATACAACTGGCTCTCGGGAATAACCCGGCGGTAATTGGGGAATTGTCCTTCTATCAATACCGAAGAAAGCTGATATGAGCCAAATTTGATAAAAATGGTCTTATCGGTTATGGAAATTGAAATTAATCCCTCATCCCCGGCCCTTTTTGATATAATATTAAGAATTTTCGGCGGAATTATAATCCCCGCAAATTCTTTAATCCCATCTCCTACTTCTTTAGCTATATACGCAAGGCGGCGTCCATCGGTTCCCACCATTATAAGCTTATTTTCCTGTTTTTCACAGAAAACGCCGTTCATAAAATAACGGGTTTCATCATCAGATACCGCAAAAACGGTCTGTAAAATCATTTCTTTAAAATCACTCACCGGTAATTCAAAAAAATTATCATTACCCGGGACAGGAAATTCAGGAAATTTATCCGAAGCTATGCTCTTAAGCTGGAATTTTACCTTTTTATTCGAAGGTTTTATCGAAATTTTGCCGTCAGTCTGGATAAATTCCAGTTCTCCATCGGGAATATTATTCAAAATTCCCAGAAATTTGTCTCCAAATACCGTTGTAGAACCATCTTCCAACACGGTAACCGGCACTTTAGTCTCAAAATTCACCTTTATATCCGTAGATTTGATGATGAGCGTATCATCATGAGCCTCAAGATATATATTAGACAGAATGGAAATGACATTTTTAGATAAAATGATCTCCTGGGCAATGGTTATTTCTTTGAGTAATATGCTTCTTTCACAGGTAAACTTCATTTATTCGTTCTCCCTATTCTTATTATATTATATATAAATTAATAGTAATAATAATAGACCCTGCCAACTTGTGGAAAACCTCGATAATTTCATATAATACCGATACTTAAGCAATCCACAAAACCGGTAAAAATGAAAAATTTTATTAACTTTTTCACTGAAACCAGTTTTATCTACAGTTAATCCAGGTTATATTAACATCTTATTATGATTTTGCGCTATATTCTTTTATCAATCTGATAAGGGTCTGTATAGTTGAATCCAGCGTTGGGTCGGCCAGTATACGCTCTTCAATTTTGTCACGGGAATGTATAACCGTTGAATGATCCCGGCCGCCAAAGGATTGTCCAATTTCAGTGGTAGAAAATTCGGTTATCTTCTTTGAAATATACATGGCTAACTGCCGGGGAAAAACAATATATTGGGAACGTTTTTTCCCTTTAAGGTCAATATGGGATAGGGAAAAATACTCAGCTACTACTTTTTGGATAATTTCTATGGATAAATTGGCCTGTTTTGGACTGGCTATCACGTCCCGAAGCTCCTGCTGGGCGATTTCCACGGTGATAGGCTTTCCTACCAGGTCCATATAGGCGATAAGTTTATTCAGCGCCCCTTTTAAATCCCGGACATTGGAAGAAATGTTTCTGCTTATCAGGTCAATAACATCGTTAGATATGTCTTTATTTTGAATTTCACAATTTTTTCTGAGAATGGCGCAGCGGGTTTCATAATTCGGCGGTTTAATATCGAGATTAAGCCCCTGTTCAAACCGGGATTTAAGCCGTTCGGTAAACCCCTTAAGTTCATGAACCGGCCGGTCACAGGTAAAAACCATTTGTTTTTTGGCTTGATACAGGGCATTGAAGGTAAAAAAAAGCTCTTCCAGGGTACTGATTTTTTCTCCCTTGGCAAAAAAATGAATATCATCAATAAGGAGGACATCGGTATTGCGGTATTTTGTCTTGAATGACGCGATGCCCCGTTCTCCCTTATCCTGAAGGGCATCAATAAACTCGTTGGTAAAGTCTTCGGCGGTAACATAGATAACCTTGTGATTTGAATTGTCATAAATATGGTTGCCTATTGCCTGCATCAGGTGGGTTTTTCCCAATCCGACTCCGCCATAAATAAGCAGGGGGTTATAATTTGTCGTTCCGGGGTTTCTGGATACCGCCATGGCGGCGTTTGCGGGAAAGCGGTCTTCTCCGATAACGTAGGTATCGAAGGAATAGTCTTTGTTAAGTTGATAATGGGGAGCCTTTTTTTTCGGCGCTTCCATCGCTTTTTGATCATTATTAAGAGAATTGGTACTTTTTTCGGCCTCTGTTTTAACCGGTTCATCGGCTTCACGGGGTTTAACCTCAAAAACTATGCCGATACCCTTGCCGATGAGCTCCCTCAGCTTTAATTCTATGTCATTTTGGTACCGCTGTTTTACCTGATCCCGGTAAAATGACGAGGGGACGCCCAGAGTTATGGTATTTTCCGTCGCTTTGAGATATTCCACCTGGGTAAACCACATGGCAAACTCCTGCTCTCCCTTTTCATTCTTTATAAGTTTAAGAGTTTCTTTCCAAAACAGCTCGTAATCATCCCACTCTGTCATGAGGTTAATCCTTATATGATATATATTAACACGTTATCCACAATCGTGAATCATTTTTATGATTAATTTTATCAGAATATATAACAAATTTTTTCCCCCTGCCCTTAATATCTGAATAGCTAAAAGGATATATTTCTTTATTATACAAAGAATTAACAAAGATAAAAGTCTTATTTAGATAATTATGGCAAATACCGGGTCCTTTAAATCTCCTATTATGAGCAAGAAGCTGACAAGTTATCCACAATTTATACACACTTTACTTTTAATATCAAGGTAAATATAATCGGAACCATGAATTCCAGCCAAAATTATTCAGCCCAAAATATTCAGGTTTTAAAAGGTCTTGAAGCGGTTCGTAAACGGCCAGGTATGTATATTGGAACAACCAGTATTGACGGGCTCCACCACTTGGTTTTTGAAGTAGTCGATAATTCAGTAGATGAAGCCATGCAAGGCCATTGTGATGATATTCTCGTGGTTCTGGAAGGCAACGATATTGTCCGGATAGAAGATAACGGCAGGGGTATCCCGGTGGATATACACCCTACCGAGGGGATCAGCGCCTTGGAACTGGTTATGACCCGCCTCCACGCGGGCGGTAAGTTCGACAAAAATTCCTATAAGGTCTCGGGAGGGCTCCACGGCGTTGGCGTCTCGGTGGTGAATGCCCTTTCTGAGTGGTGTGTAGCCTTTGTCCATATAAACGGTAAAATCCACACCCAGGGCTATAAAATCGGCATTCCTGATGGCCCGACCCACGAGGTAGCGCCCTCCCAGCTGCCCTACAACGGCGCCTCTAAGGAGCGGGGGACGGTGATCCGCTGGAAGGCGGATAGCTCAATTTTCGAGACCACCACCTACAACTTTGACGCCCTTTCAAACCGTTTGCGGGAGCTCGCCTTCCTCAACAAAGGCCTCAAGATCACCATCCGAGACGAGCGGCTTTCCACCCCAAAAATCCACGAGTTTAAGTTTGACGGCGGAGTTAAGAGTTTTGTGGAATACCTTAACGAAAACAAGACCGTACTTTATAAGGACCCTATTTTTATTGATGGGAGCCGGGATGGGGTTGGGGTGGAATGCGCCATCCAGTACAACGACGGCTTTAACGAGATAATGTTCTCCTTTGTTAATGATATTAACACTCGGGATGGGGGCACCCACCTGGTGGGCTTTAAATCCGCCCTTACCCGTACCTTGAACGAATTCCTCAAAAAATCTAAACAGGCCAAGAAGTTTGACGAATCCCTCTCGGGCGATGATGTGCGGGAAGGCCTTACCGCGGTACTATCCACCAAGGTGCCCAACCCCCAGTTCGAAGGCCAGACCAAGGGTAAGCTGGGTAACTCGGAAGTGAAGGGTATTGTGGAATCCCTGGTAAATGAGCAGTTGGAACTCTTTTTTGACCAGCACCCCGATGTGATATCCGCTATCCTGGAAAAGAGTGTCCTCGCCGCCAGGGCCCGTATCGCCGCCCGCCAAGCCCGGGACGCCACCCGCCGGAAAAACGCCATGGATTCCGCCGGCCTCCCCGGCAAACTTTCCGACTGTTCCGAAAAGGACCCATCTCTTTGCGAACTGTTCCTCGTGGAAGGCGACTCCGCCGGCGGCTCCGCCAAGATGGGCCGCAACCGCCGTTATCAGGCGATCCTGTCCCTCTGGGGTAAGATGCTGAATGTGGAGAAGCAGCGGATCGAGAAGGTAGTGACCAACGATAAACTCCAGCCCGTCATCGCCAGCATCGGCGCCGGCTGCGGCAACGAATTTGACGTGGGCAAGATCCGCTACCACAAGATCATCATCATGGCCGATGCCGACGTTGACGGTTCCCATATCAGAACCCTGCTCCTCACGTTTTTCTACCGTTATATGACCGATCTCATTGAGCGGGGCCACGTATACCTCGCCTGTCCGCCCCTGTACAAGATCAGCTTTGAGAAGAAGACCTTCTACGCCTACGACGATGCCGAGAAAGAACGCATCCTTGCCGAATCCGGCCGGGACCCGGAAAAGATCGCCATCCAGCGCTACAAGGGCTTAGGCGAAATGAACCCCGACCAGCTCTGGGAAACCACCATGGACCCCACCCTGCGTAACATCATCCAGGTACACCTTGACGACACCGTAGAGGCGGAGCGCATTTTTACTACCCTCATGGGTGAGGTCGTCGCCCCCCGCCGGCAGTTCATTGAGGAGAACGCGCTCTTGGTGGCGAATCTGGATGTGTGACAAAAATATTGCGTATTGACAATTGTCCGACATTATGGAATAATAAAAGTAGAGGACAATATCTATGCAGTTTTTAACCATACGTGAACTCAGCAAATCACCCAAAACAGCTCTATCCAGACTTGCCGAGGACGGTAAAGCCGTTCTTACCAATAATGGAAAACCTGCGGCGATTATGCTTAATGTTGATTCAGAAAATTTTGAGCGTGTTTTTACATTTATACAGCAGGCCGAAAATATGAAACAGGCGGGTAAAATGGAACAAGCGGCGGCTTTGGCTTATAAAGATTATACCACAGATAAAGAACTAACCGCATTTACAGCACTGGACGGGGACCCCCTGTATGAAACAAGGTGAAATCTGGACCGTTAATCTTGATCCCACCATTGGAGCCGAAATAAAGAAGATCCGCCCGGCGCTTCTGCTCAATGTAGACGCACTGGGACGGCTGCCGTTACGGGTAATTGCCCCCATTACCGATTGGAAAGAAAGATATGCCGAATATCCGTGGATGGTCAGAATTGATCCGGCAAAAACGAACGGAATTACAAAGACATCCGCTATAGACTGTTTTCAGGTTCGGCCGGTTTCGGTTCAGCGTCTGGTTACAAAACTAGGATACATAGATTTTGCAGGGTTATTAAAGGCACAGGAAGCCATAGCTCAGGTTGTAGGGCTAAGATAGAGTTTGATATTAATAAGAGGTGAGAAATGCTCCCGGCTGATTTACAGACTTTAGTCAATAATTTTCACGATAAGATCGAGAGCTATAAAAGCCCCTCCTATAATGAAACCCAGCTCCGCCGTGATTTTCTTGACAAGTTCATCAAAATCCTCGGCTGGGATGTGGACAACGAAAAAGCCTACGCCGAATCATTCCGGGAAGTGATTCACGAAGACCGCATCCGCATATCAGGACAAACCAAGGCGCCTGATTACTGCATTCAAAGCAACGGCGGACGCCTGTTCTATATTGAGGCGAAAAAGCCCTCGGTCAATATCCACCACGATCCCGCCCCGGCTTTTCAAATACGGCGTTACGGCTGGACCGCGAAAATGCCGGTCTGCCTTTTAACCGGCTTTCATGAATTTTCCGTGTACGACACCAGTATTAAGCCCAAAGACTCAGACGATGCGGCAATAGGGCGGATTTT
>JAITNM010000042.1 GCA_031290475.1 Treponema sp.
ATTTTACCTTCGGAATCAAAGAATATGTTGGGCACATTGGGCCAGTGGTTCTGATGCCCGGCGAATTTGAGCTGGAAGCCCTTGCCGCGGGGGTTCTGCGGGTCTTGACTAATCAGGAACAACCCAAGGAATACACCGGGGTGGATGTTTTACAGGATTTTCGTAAACGATATGGTCCTACGCTGCTACTTCTTTTTATGTATGGCGGAACCAATTTTTTCTACATGGCGGTACATCAGTTCATAGGCCTTCATGGCATCGCGTTTTTTAATGGCATCGTAAATTTTTTCATGATAATTAACCGCCGCTTTAATTTCCCCGGCTTCCATTTCTGACCGTAATTTTTCATTAACATGCAATTCCAGGGCATAATATCTGGCGGCATTGAGAAACTGGACGAAAAAGGCGTTGTGGCTGGCTTGGGCAATGGATTGATGGAAATGTTTATCTAAATCGTAGTGTTCATGTATGTCATTGTCGGATATATATTTTTCAAGCTCAGCTTTTCGCATGGTCATGGCCTTGCCAATTTCCATGATATCATTGTCGTTTGCGTTCTGACAGGCCAGGAGCGCCGCGCCTGCCTCCAGCAATTTGCTTATTTCCATTATTTTTTCTAAAGGAGTATTATCCAGCATAAAATATGTATAAAGGATGCGGCTTAAAAATTTAGGATCGTACTGACTTACAAAAGTCCCCTCTCCCTGGCGGACAGTGAGTATTCCCAGGGCGGACAGGGCGCTGATAGCTTCCCGAAACGGCACACGGCTGACCCCCAACAGCTCGGAAAAATCCCGCTCATTCATAAGCTTATCACCGGGCTTGAGTTCACGTTTTTCAATTTTTTCCAGAACATAGTCAATTATTTGTGAGCTGGACTTTTGTTTCTTTATTATCCCCATGTGGCGTGTTTTTCCTCTTAATCTCTTTTCTTAGTATATGATCTCCTCTTTTTTTGATCAATCGTATCGAATTAATCCGGAATATTTCTCTTGACAAAACCTTATGATGCATATATCTTATCATAAGATGATATTACCAATTTGCCATAAACAGGAGGATACATTGGCGCTTAAAAAACTGGAGGAAATGAAAGAACGGGTGCTGAGCAGCACGGAAAAGAAACGAATTGGGGTTGTTGCCGCCGAGGACGATCATACGTTGAAGGCAATCGCTATGGCTGTCCGGGACGGTTTGGTTGAACCAGTATTAATTGGCGAAGAAGTTTTGATCGAAGCCCTCTGGGCTTCCGTAGCCCCACCAGGCCAGGATCTGCCGGAAATTGTTGAGGCAAAGGGGCGGGAAGCCTGTGTAGACACCGCATTGAATCTGGTCAGATCCGGAAATATCAAGTGCCTTATGAAGGGCAGGCTGGAAACGGGAGAACTTATGAAGGGGGTAGTTAATCGCGAGAAGGGGATAAAAACGAACAATACCCTTTCCCTGCTGGGTTTATTTGAGTCCCCCTATTATCATAAAGTTTTTGCTGTTACCGACATGGGGCTTTTAATTAATCCAACCCTAGAACAGAAAAAGGCCGCCCTTGAAAATGCGGTACAGGTTTTTCATATACTCGGGACAGAGTATCCCAAAGTGGGAGTTTTAGCTGCGGTTGAAAAGGTAAATCCTAAAATGCAGGAAACGACAGAAGCCGCAGATCTAAAGGAAATGAACCGGAACGGACAAATTCCCGATTGTATCGTCGAGGGTCCTATCTCCTACGATCTTTGTATGGACCCGGAAGCGGCCGTCATCAAGGGGTATGACAGTCCTGTAGCAGGGGACGCGGATGTATTGCTGGTCCCTAATATTGTCGCAGGCAATCTGATGAGTAAGGCACTGGCCTGTACCGGAGGCGCCAAAACCTGCGGCATTGTCTGGGGCGCCGCAGTACCAATTGTGCTTACATCCCGTTCTGCTTCAGCATACGATAAATATATGTCGATCGTTTTCGCTGCCCTTGTGGGAGGGCAGTCATAAAAATCAAAGGAGACGCAAATGGGTAAAGAAGCTGTCATCGTAGCGTATGGGCGATCCCCTTGCTGCCGCGCCAGAAAGGGTAATTTGGTGGGAACCCATCCGATAGAGTATGCCGCCGAAACACTTACGGGGGTACTGAACCGGGCGCCCGGTTTACCACGGGATAGGATTGACGATATTATTGTGGGCTGCGCCATGCCGGTTCACCACATGGATTATAATGTTGCCCGGCTTATCGCGCTACGGGCTTCTCTTCCGGAACGAATCCCCGGGCACACTATCAACCGATTCTGTTCATCCTCTCTGCAGGCCATTGCCACCGGGGCAAATGCCATCATCGCCGGGCAAATGCACTGTGTCATTGCCGGAGGAGTTGAAGATATGACCGATTGCTTTGCCCCGACTCAGGAAGCATATATGGATCAATGGCTGCAGGATCATAACCAAGGCGCTTATATGACCATGGGAGAAACTGCAGAGCGGGTGGCGGATAAATACGGTATTACCCGCGAAGAAATGGACGCCATGGCCGTAGAATCCCACGTCAAGGCTCACCGCGCCCAAGGGGATGGAAAACTCTCCCCTTCCATTATTCCGGTTACCAATAGAGATGGCTTCCGTATTACCGCAGATGAGGGGATTCGTCCTGATACTACCATGGAAATATTAGCCGGCTTGAAACCGGCATTCCGTGAAAACGGACGGGTCACTGCCGGTAATTCCTCCCAAACCACCGATGCCGCCGCTTTTGTGGTACTTATGTCCTCGGATATGGCGGATCAATTCCATATCAAACCCTTGGCACGATTTGTCGGTTTTTCCGTAACCGGCTGCGATCCCTCCCTGATGGGACTGGGGCCTTTATACGCCGTCCCCCGGGTAATGGAATTGACTGGTTTGTCTGTCATGGACATGGACACCATTGAACTGAATGAAGCCTTTGCGGTTCAGGCACTAGCCTGCATCCGGGAGTTAGGACTGCCCCGGGAAAAAGTCAATCCCTATGGGGGGGCCATGGCTTTAGGGCATCCCATGGGCGCCACCGGAGCACTGTTGACAGAAAAGGCCATTGATTTTTTACAGGATACCGATCAACGGTACGCCCTTATAACTATGTGCGTCGGCGGCGGTATGGGCGCTGCCGGAATATTTGAACGTCTAAGGAGTAAGGAGTTTTCTAATGAGTAAGAGTAATAAGCTGATTATCACTGCCGCACTTACCGGCGCCGGAACTTCAAAAAGCACCGTCCCGGCATTGCCTGTCACAGCGGAAGAAATTGCCGCCGATGCAATAAGATGCGCTAAAGCAGGGGCATCTATTATCCATATCCATGTACGGGATGAAACTGGGAACTGTACCATGGAAACCCGGTATTTTACCGAGGCCTTCAGGGCAATCAAAGCAGCATGTATAAAGGAACAACAGGACCTTATCGTAAACCTTACTACTTCAAATGGCCCCGGTACCGACGAATTACGTCTCGCACACCTTGAAGAGCTGCGGCCGGAAATGTGTTCTTTTGATGCCGGGACCATGAATTGGGGTAACAATACTATCTTTGAAAACTCACCCCAGTTTTTGGAAAAACTGGGAAGCCAGACTCGGAAGCTCAATATAAAACCGGAGGTGGAATTATTCGATGCCTCCATGATCGGTAATATGAACTACTATATAAAAAATGGATTCCTATTTCCCCCAATCCATGTACAGTTTGTCCTGGGGGTACCTGGCGGCCTTGACGGTACCATCGACAGCCTTAATTTCATGCTCCCCAAGATTCCCCTGGAAACAACATGGTCTATCACCGGTATTGGGAAGACGCATATGTCTATGATGTTGGCGGGACTCGCGGCAGGGGCGGATGGTCTGCGGGTAGGGTTAGAAGACAATGTGATGATGGCTAAAGGGGTTCAGGCAAGCAATGTAAAACTGGTTGAACGGGCGGTTACCCTGGCAAAAATTGCAGGGCGTGAAATAGCCACCCCGGAGGAAGCCCGGAAAATATTGGGAATTACCAGAAAATAAAAAGCGGGGATTACTCCCCGCTTGTAAATCATTAACGGTAATTATTTTATTTTCTTACGCCCACTTGATGAAACCGGTCCGGTAGGGATGTACCAATGCGTCATGCTTGGGCATGATGCGTACCGTGTGCCCCTGAAAGCCGGTATAGGCGCATTCCATCTTCACTTGGTAGGTATACACCGAGCCTTCATGACCTGCGGCCTTCATCTCTATATGCTTGGCCTTTTCGATTTCCTGCGTCTGGTTGGATATTTTACCGTAGTAGAGCTCCACCAGCACTTCTTCCGGAGTCAGGGAACCCAGGTCAACTTTGGCGGTTACCGTGAGGGAATCCCCCCGGGACATTACCGGCTTGGCGGTACTGTCAACCTTGACAATGTGCAGGGCGTCCCAGGCTTGGCGCAGTTTCTGGATGTAGACGGCCAGGGATTTGGATTCCACATAATCGTCCTTTACCATGCGGCGGTAGTTCTTCAGCGCCGGGAAATAGAACTTGTTGGAATAATCCATAAGCATGCGATGGCTGGACATGGAAGGTCCGATTTCCCGCATACAGCTCTTCATCATCTTGATCCATTCACGGGGAAGACCGTCACGGCCGCGCTGATAGAAGAGGGGGATGATTTCCCGTTCCAGAAGATCGTAGAGGGCCTTGCTCTCAATTTCGTCCTGGAGCTTAGTGTCGGTGTATTCCTCGCCCCGGCCGATTGCCCAGCCCACATTGGGATTGTAAGCCTCATCCCACCAGCCGTCCATGATGGAGCAGTTAAGCACCCCGTTCATGGAAGCCTTCATGCCGCTGGTACCCGATGCCTCCAGGGGCCGCCGGGGGGTATTGAGCCACACGTCGGCGCCCGCGGTGAGGTAATGGCCCATAGTCATGTCGTAGTTTTCCAGGAAAATAATACGGCTTTCCACATCGTGGGCTTCCGCGAAATGGATGATTTCCTTAATCAGTTCCTTGCCCGGCAGGTCCATGGGATGGGCTTTCCCGGCAAAAATGATCTGAATGGGCCGTTCGGTGTCTTTCAAAAGTTTGAGGAGCCGGTCCGGATCCCTGAGCAACAGGTTCCCCCGCTTATAGGTGGCAAAGCGCCGGGCAAAGGCGAGAGTCAGGGCGTATGGCGACAGGGCGTCCTCGGCGTGCTGAATACGCCGTTCCACCGCTCCGTTCCGTTTCAGGTTTTGCCGTATGCGGTCCCGGGCGAAGGCGACAAGCCGTTCACGGCGCCGCTCGTGGGTGCGCCAGAGTTCCTCGTCGGAAATCCGGTTCATCCGATCCCAGACGGCCAGATCCGTGGGCCGGTCCGCCAATTGGGGGCCGAAGTAGCGGTCCAGGAGATCAACCATATTGCTGGAAATCCAGGTCCGGGGATGAACCCCGTTGGTTACATGGCCAATAGGAACCTCGTCCAGAGGCAGAGCGGGCCAGAGCCCCTTCCACATCTGCCGGGAGACCTCGCCGTGGAGCCGGGAAACGCCGTTGGAATAGGCGGAGAGCTTCAGGGCCAATACGGTCATACAGAAGGTTTCGTGATCGTCATAGGGCCGTTCACGGCCGAGACTGAGGAAGTCCTTCCAGGAAATCCCCAGATATTTGGGCCAGTTGTCGTGGAAGTATTTTTCCAGCAGGGCAAC
>JAITNM010000096.1 GCA_031290475.1 Treponema sp.
CCAGAGGATCGCCGACTGGGCCGCCAGGGTATCGTTATCGCCGATTTTTATTTCCTCAACAGAAACGCTGTCATTCTCATTAATAATAGGGATGATCCCCTCGTCTACCAGGGTAAAGATGGTGTTCCGCATGTTGAGGGTGCGGATCTGATCGCCGAAGTCGTCCTGGGTGAGGAGTATCTGGGCGATGTGCAGGTCCTGTTTGGCAAAGGCCCGGCTCCAGGCGCCCATGAGCTCGACCTGTCCCACCGCGCAGAGGGCCTGCCGGTAGTGAATGTCCTTCTTGCGGGCCCACTTGTCCATGGTGGAGAGGCCCGCCACCTGGGCGCCGGAAGAAACGATGACCGCCTGTTTCCCCGTCTTCATGAGGCCCGCGGCCTGCTCTGCGAATTCCTCCATTAAGCCGTGATTGATCCTGCCGTCCTTATTTGCCAGGGTATTGGAACCGAATTTAAAAACTATCTTGCGCGCATCGGCAAATAACTTTGGGATCACCTAAACTTCCTTGTAGAATTAACGTATCTGTCCTGAGCCTGATATACGATACTTTATCGTAGTCAGGGCTTCAAGGCCCATGGGCCCCCGGGCGTGGAATTTCTGGGTGCTGATCCCGAGCTCCGCGCCGAAACCGAATTCACCGCCGTCGGTAAACCGGATAGAAGCATTGGTGTACACGCAGGCGGCGTCCACCCTGCGGCTGAATTCCTCCGCCGCCCGCAGATCGTTGGTGAGGATCGCCTCGGAGTGCTTTGTGCCGTAACGGTTGATATGATCGATGGCTTCATCCAGGGAATCTACGATTTTGATTGCCAGGATGTAGTCCAGGAATTCGGTCTCCCAGTCCGATGGGACCGCGTCTTTAAGGACGAGACCGCCAGGCGCCGCTCTTCCTCCGGCGCTAATGGCCGCCTTGGCCCGCGTATCGCAGCGGAGCTCCGCCTTGCCCGCGAGCAGCGCCGCGAGGAGGGGCATGAGCGCCGCCGCCGCGTCCCGGTGAACGAGCACGGTCTCCACCGCGTTACAGGCGCCGGGCTTCTGTAGTTTGGCGTTTTCGATGATCGCCGCCGCGTTTTGCATATCCGCGCTGGGTTCCACGTAGATGTGACAGTTGCCCTCCCCGGTTTCGATCACCGGGACCCGGGCGTTTTCCACCACCCGGCGTATCAGTTCCTTACCGCCCCGGGGGAGCGCCACATCGATCTTTCCCCTGGCGTTGAGGATGATATCAACCTCATCCCGGCTTTCCGAGGCGGTAAGTTCCACCGCTCCGGGGACGCCGCCGGAATTTTGTAAGCCTCTCTTAATGGCGGCCACCAGCGCCCGGTTCGATTCCCGCGCCGCCTGGGAGCCCCGGAGCAATATGGCGCAGCCCGCCTTATACGCCAGGCTGAAAGCATCGGCCGTAACGTTGGGCCGGCTCTCGTAGATGATCGCCGCCACCCCCAGGGGCACGGTGACCTGTTCCACGAAAAGGCCGTTTGGGAGTTTCCAGCCGGTCTTCACTTTACCGATGGGGTCTTCCTGGCGGATCACCGTGGCAATTCCGGCGATAATATCATCGATCCGCTTTTCGTTAAGGAGCAGCCGGTCTACCAGGGCTTCCTTCATGCCATCCTGCCGGGCGCGGTCCACGTCCCTGGCGTTGGCGGAAAGAATTTCCTGCCGTGCGGAATCGATGGCCTCCATGACGCTTTCCAGGGCGGAATCTTTTTGCCGCCGGTTTTGGAGGGCCAGTTCCGCCTGAGCTTTCTTGAGGGATTCAAAAACAGGGTCCAGAGAATTCATGGTTCACTCCTGAGCAATTCCGGTATCAATAAAATTTCATGCATATTTTACTTTTGTATCATCAAATTTTTGCCAGGGCCTTAAGATTTTCCCTTCCTCATTGATAATGATCAAAAAAACGGATAATGTTAAGCCATGAATAGCGGCAATGACGGATTTAAGGGTATCATCCTGGTCGCCCAATCAATACACCAGATACAAATGTTTGACAGCTCCAGGCAAGGCGCTGATGATTTGGAGACCCTGCTCAGAAAAACCGCGGACGGCCGGGAACTCTGCGTCACAGAGGACAAAAGGGAAGTAGAAAAGATCCTGGATAGAATCGAAATCGCCTTTGGGGACATTCCCTTTGAACTCATCCCCAAAATGCCCAATCTCAAGTGGCTTCAGCTTTGGTCCGCCGGGGCGGATCTGCTCCGGACCTACCCGGAGTTTAAGGCCCTTCCCTTTAAAATGACCACCACTTCGGGAATACACCTCCAGCAAATCGCCGAACACGTTTTCGCCCTCATCCTTACCTGGAACCGGAAGATGTGGAAGGCCTTCGCGGCCCAGCAAGAACGCCGGTGGGCGCGGCCTTCCATGCACGAAATGGAGGTGCTTTCGGGCAAGACCATGCTCATCCTGGGCTACGGCGCCATCGGTGAAAAAATCGCCGCTGTGGCGCAGTGTTTCGGAATGCAGGCGATCGGCGTCCGCCGCAGCGTTTCTACCGTTTCCGTTGATGCAAAAGGGGTAACAGTTGTCCCGGCGGCGCGGCTCTTGGAATACCTCCCGCAAGCGGATTATATCGTGAACATACTCCCCTACACCCCGGACACCTGTCACTTTTTCGGCGGCAGGGAATTGGCCGCCCTCAAAAGCGGCGCGGTGTACGTCAATGTGGGCCGGGGGGGCACCACCGACGAGGCTGCCCTGGCGGAGGCCCTGCGGGACAAGCGCCTGGCCGCCGCGCTCCTGGACGTTACGGAAACAGAACCGCTGTCAGAGGACTCTCCGCTCTGGGATTTCGACAATCTGCTCCTTACCCCCCACTATGCGGGCTTCCATCCGGAATATAACCGTCTCGCCATGGAAATAGCGATTGAGAATCTGGGGCATTATGTACGGGGAGAACCGCTGCGGAACCTGGTGGATAAGGACGCGGGGTATTAGCTTCTACCGGGATAGTTTGAACGATAATATCTTTAATTGTTGTTATCTACTCTTGCATGTCTGTTCGCATCCGCCGGCCTCTTCCCTACTGGTACATGACAAGGTACGGCCGGGGAGTAAGGGCGTACACTTCCTTTGGACTCAGTAAAGGATGATCGTATCCTGCTCCAGGAATATTAAAATTGTAGAACAATTTGAATCCCTTGATAGGCATATTGAATGCCTGGGCGTTGTACGCGTAGGATTGCTTTTTTATTGAAGGATTGCCAAACCCGTCGGCGCAGTGAACCAGGCGGACTTTTTCAAAATCACTCTGTACCTGTTCCCGGCTGCTGATCATCCGCCAGTTAAACTGATGGATAACGAGGAGCCGTTCGCCGGAAATTTGATTTTCTATCATATAGTTTTCCATTACCCGCTGGGCTTCGTTGATCTCCGCAGAAGTAACCGTACCGATCTCTTTCATGGGTTTTGCGGTCCGCCATTCCGGATCCAGGGCAAGATGTACGTTAGGGTACTTGAGGTAGGGCAGCATCCGCCTCAGGGAGGATACGGGATCGTAACGGCCGATCTGATGATCGATAAAAACAAGGATATCATGATCCAGGCCATATTGAATGTACTCTAAAAGCTGTGATTCCTTTATAATACCGATTTCACCCTGAGGCCAGACGGTTCCGTAAATGATATAGAAGGCCTTTCGTATTCTTCGGCCCCCGCTTTCCGTCTTATATTCTTCCGCAAGCTTTGTAAGGCGGGTATCTAATTCTTGTATTGAATAGCGCCCCAGGATCCCCATCTGGGTAGAATTGGGATGACCGTAAAAAGCCAGGATATCATCGTTGAGTAATATAGACTGATCCTCTCTCAGGGAACGGGTCTGTATTTTACTTTCCTCTTCTGTGGGAACCCAATAGGGACGCATGGCTTCCCGGTTTTTATCGGCGGCCAGCGTATCAAGAAAATAAATTAATGGGAAAAAAGCGCCATCTCTTCCCTGACCGGTACTGACGGCGGCGGAAGATACCGAGACTTGGGCAAACACCGGCGCATGGGACAAGATAGCAAAAAGCAGCGCTATTGTGCGGATAAAAAATACCGCCGTCAGCTTACTATGATGAAACTTTTTATAACCCTGAGGAAACATAGTTCTCAGTATCGGCGGAAATACTGCCGGACTTTAGGGAAATGCTGATTAACTTGACGCTAATCAGCATTTCCCTATGTATTTGCTCGTTTCACTACGCAAATACCACATTAAAGTAGCGCTGATTAACGCTCGGTTGCGTCCGAAACGAAGTTTCGGCAATCAGCGCTTCCTTAGGGAATTACAGGGCATCTAATTCTTTTTCCACTTCGGTAAGCCGTTTTGAAAGACTATCTATAGTTCGTTCCAGCCTGTGTTTTTCTTTCTCCAGACGCTCTTTGATGTCTTCTTCCCTGGGCGGTTTTCCGGGCAGCGCCGGAGAGCCGCCCTTAACGGCGATCTTTACCGCATCGGGGCTTTTCCCGCTGATAAGGGCTTTTTCCGCCGCCGCCCGGTCGTCATCGTTTCTGATCCCCGCCAGAAAACGCATATTGTCAGGCCCTACCTTGGGGTTAAGATCGTATTGGAACATTTTAATTGCCATCTGCGCCGCTACCCGGGGTATACAGAGTACCCGATCCACGTAATCTTCAAACCGCGCCCCAATGGTCTCGCAGAGTTCGTGGGCTTTGAGAAGCTGCTCTCCCAGTTCCTTGAAAAGTTCCCCGTTTTCGACCAGGTACTTTTCCCGGATCCTTTGGGTGAGCGCTATAAGCTCAGGGGAATCGGCAAACACGTTCCGGTAGACTTTTTTTGCCTCCGCCTTTTCCAGGAGTCCGTGTAAAATTGCCCAAAATTCCGCAGTGTGGGACCGGGCGGAAAGCCTGCCCCCCCGGGAACACGCGTGGAGATGGTGGGCGTATTCGTGAATGGCCGTGTAAAGGAGGAGATTGTCATCCTGCTTGCCTTCTTGAAGGAAATTCCGGTTGTGGATGATTATTTCCCGGGTGTCGGGCTTGTAGAGGCCGTTTACCCTGCCGCTCTTTTTCCCCGAGAAGATCACCTGGAATTCCATGGGGGCATCTTCTATGGAAAGCAGGGCGCTTTTTACCTGATCCTGGTTCATTGAAACATATTACCCGAGACTGCCAATCTTTTCCATAGCCAGCACCGTTGCGGCGATACAGGCGGTTTCGGTACGCAGCGCCCGGCTTCCCAGGGAGAGCCGGATGAACCCCGCCTGTTCCAGCGTGTCCCGTTCGTGGTTTGTCCAGCCCCGTTCGGAACCCACCGCCAGTACCAGGGGCCGCCGCATGGGAGTCAGGTGGGAGAAAGTCCCCTCAGGCCGGACATTGTCCGCCGCAATGAGCAGGGGGATTATGCCCGGGAGTACCCTGCCCGGCCCCTTTTCCCAGGGCCGTTCGGCGATCCAGGAGGCTACATCCGGATAATAGCGGAGCACCGGAAACCGGGTATCCCGCGCCTGTACCGCCCCTTCGATCAACGCCTGCCGGGCGCCCCCATCGGTGAGCAGTTTTGTATCACGGTAACTCTTCTCCCCAAGCTCGGTTCCCAAAAGGTCCACCGCCAGGAGCCCTAAGTTTGAGAGATCCCGCAGGAGCCGCCTAAGCTGTATGGGCCGGGGGAAACCTACCCCCATCCTGATGGGGACCCGTTCCGGGGGTTCCTCTCCCAAATGCAGGGAATACTGGATTGAACCATCCATTTTGACGGCTTCAATTTTACCGATCCCGAGGCTTCCCCCCAGAATTCCCGCATCAAAAGTATCACCCGTCGTTTTGTGCAATACCTTGAGAAGGTGGATGGTCCGCTCGTCTCTGCGGGCGAGGGGTTTTCCTGTTTCTTCGGCTTCAAAAAGGATGAGGTTCATGAAAGAAATTTCAGGCCTTTTTAGCCGGCTGTCAATCGGGTGGCGGAAAATTGTGGGGGAAATTAAAATGGAATAGAGCATTATTATAAAGCCAACTGGATCGTATTGGCGGTGCTTGTTTTCCAATGAGTAAATTTCCGGTTAGCCCCCTTTACGCAAAGCCCTCTGAACGCGATACTTTATAATATGAAAACCACAGCCGGTTATTATGACCATGCCTCAGCTGATCCCTATGCCGCAAATATCGTCGAAGTGAGAAGCGAGGGGGACAAAACGGTCCTTATCCTGGATAAAACCATTTTTTACCCCGAAGGAGGAGGTCAGGGCGCCGATTGGGGAACCATCAATGGCGTACCCCTTCTGGATGTGCAGGAAAAAGAGGGGGAAATTCTTCACCTGGTTTCGGGGAAAGAGGGCAAAACCTTGGCAGTGGGAAAGGCTGAACTGATTCTGGACGCGGCGCGGCGGCGGGATCTAACGGTTCAGCATACCGCCCAGCATCTTCTTTCCGGAACCATTTTAAAACTCACCGGCAAATACACCGTTTCCATGCATTTAGGGGAGGAAACCAATACCATTGACGTGGATGCCCCGGAGTTGTCTGACGAAACCCTGCTCCAGGCTGAGGATGGGGTTATGGACGCGATTGAGGCCGACACGCCGGTTATTATCCACCTCTGTCCCCCGGAAAAGGCGGGCGATTTTCCCCTGCGTAAAGCGCCGCCCCAGGGTGAGGAAGTTATCAGGGTGGTGGAAATAAAGGGGAACGACTTTTCGCCCTGCTGCGGGACCCACCTCAGGTCTACCGGCCTAATCGGGATGCTTCGTATCCTGGGGGCTGAAAAGTACAAGGGCATGACCCGCGTTACCTTTATCGCCGGGAAGCGGGTTCTTTTAGATTCCCGGGCGCTGCGGCAGAACGGAGAAATTATTTCACGGGCCCTCAAGGTTCCGGTAACGGAAACCGGAAACGCGGTACTGAACCTGGTGGACAAGGCGAATCAGCTTGAAAAAGAGATAAAAGAATTAAAGGAAGCTGCCGCCCATGGAAAGGCAAGAAACCTGCTCCATAAAGCGAGAATTCTCAATAGCAGGGAAAGAGATACAAATGAGGAGCGTCCTCCGGTTCCTGTTTCAGGGGAATTGGAGGTCTATACTGTTAGTTATCCCGACTATGAAATGGAGGATATGCTCCACATCGGCCGGGCGGCGCAGAAACTCACCTCTGCGGTTTTGGTGTTTTTTTCTCACCGGGAAAACAAATTTGCCGCCTTTTGTTCCGCCCCGGACGCGGATATCAGGCCCCTTTTCAAAGGGTTTCTGGAGGCCCACGGCGGCCGGGGCGGCGGGGGACCTTCCTTTTTTCAAGGTTCCTTTACCGCTCAGGAAAACCTTGACGCCTTTATTGCTTCCCTGCCCCATGAGGCTGATGTTTTTACCGGGACGGCGAAAAGTTGAGTATTACGACTACCTTGGGAGACGGCGGTTCTACCGGACTTTTGAACGGGGAACAGGTTCCCAAGGATCATCCCCGGATTGAATGTCTTGGAACCCTGGATGAACTTACCTCCTTTTTGGGGGACGCCAAGCGCCATGCCGCGCACGAACATACCCGGAAAATTATCGGCCTTATCCAGGAAGAAATAGGAACCCTGATGGGGATTCTGGCGTCCCCAGACTCTCCGGCGCAATCCGCCCCTCTGGCGCCCGGCGCTCCAATGCCGGATGAGAGCCGCCTTACTTCATGGATTAGGGAACTGGAGGCCCGCCATCCCATGCGGGGCTTTGTGGTTCCCGGTGCAAATCCGTCTCAGGCAAAACTCCACATAGCCCGCACAGTTTGCCGCCGCGCCGAACGGCGGATCGTTACCCTCACCCGTACAGCCCCGGTGAACCCCGCCGTTCTCCGTTACATAAACCGGCTTTCGGATCTGCTCTTTATGTTGTCCCGATACGAGGAAGAAGCTTAGGAGTTTGCCTAAGATGCCGCGATGCTCCTCAGGGAAGGATTCATCGTCAAGCAGGGAGCGGGAAAACGGACAAGCTACATTAAAGCCCAGGAGTGATGGTTCAGCAATACTTGATTTTTATCAGATTATCTTGTTGAATATTGTTGCTATGAGCAATAACGATGCAACAATTATTGAAATCGGTAAAGAAAAATTAACAATTGAAGCTGTTTATACCGCGGCAAAACGGCCCGGAGCTGCAAAAATAGGTTCTTCCAGAGAATTTGAAGAGCGGATTGAGGCAGGCGCCGCCTTTTTGGACAAAACCTTGGCGGAAATCGGGGGCATATACGGAGTTACCACAGGATATGGCGATTCCTGTACCGAGACGGTCCCCCCGGATCACTACTACGATCTCCCAATCAACCTGACCCGCTACCACGGCTGCGGCTTAGGGGATTTTTTTGATGTGGAAACAACCAGGACAATTATGATTGTCCGGCTCAATACCCTGGCCCAGGGGTATTCCGGGGTCAGTATTGATCTCCTTAAACAGATTAGTTTTTTCATTGAAAACGACATACTCCCCCTGATCCCCCAGGAAGGCTCGGTGGGCGCTTCCGGGGATCTCACTCCCCTGTCCTACCTGGCAGGGGCCCTTATCGGTGAGCGGGATGTGTTTTACCAGGGCAGGGTACGGTCCTCAAAAGACGTGCTCGCCGAACTGGGACGGCCTTTGTACCGGTTCCGGCCCAAGGAAGCCATCGCCATTATGAACGGTACCGCGGTGATGAACGCCGTGGCTGTCCGGGCTTTTGTCCGCGCCGAATACCTGGCGGACCTTGCCTGCCGGATCACCGCCATGAATTCCCTGGCCATCAAGGGTAACGCGTATCACTTTTATAAACGCCTCTTTGATCTCAAGCCCCATCCGGGGCAAAGTATTGCCGCGGAAAAAATATCCGGCGCTCTTGGTGCGGACAAAACCGAAGGGGTGATCCCCGAACGGATACAGGATCTCTACTCCATTCGCTGCGCCCCCCATGTGCTGGGGGTGTACTACGATGCCCGGGACCTTTTCCGCAGCCTTATCGAAACCGAAATGAACAGCGCCAATGACAATCCCCTTATCGACCCGGAAACCAAATCGGTGTTCCACGGCGGGCATTTTTACGGCGGCCACATCTGCTTTGCCATGGATTCTCTCAAAAACATCATCGCCAATATCGCGGACCTTATGGATCGCCAGCTTGCCTTGATCGTTGACGTCAAGTTCAACAAGGGGCTTCCCTCAAATCTTTCGGGATCAAAAAACAGCCTCTCCTATAACCACGGTTACAAGGCGGTGCAGATCGCCGCTTCAGCCTGGACCGCCGAAGCGCTGAAGAACACCCTTCCCGCGAGCATCTTCTCCCGTTCTACCGAGTGCCACAACCAGGATAAGGTGAGTATGGGGACCATTGCCGCCCGGGACTGCATCCGGGTATTGGAACTTTCAAGCCAGGTTGCCTCCGCATCCCTGCTCGCCGCCGCCCAGGCGTTGCGCCTGCGCCTTAACAGGCAGGAGATCTCCGGGGCCGCTATTGCCGGCGTGAAAGAGACCTACGAGCAGGTGTTCTCCTATTACGCGTTTCTTGAGGATGACCGTCCCCTGGATAAGGATTTACGGAAAACAGCCGGGTTGATTGAACAGGGATTTTTCTCAGTATAATAGTATGAGCGGCGAGGCGGATGATCCTGGGCGAAGCCTTTATTTTATATAGACCCGGGGTACCCGTTTGTTGATGTTACAGGTTATCTCGTAGGGGATAGTTCCCAGTTCTTCGGCCAGGTCTGCGGCGGTGAAGGATTTTCCCCCAAAGATGGTTACTTCATCCCAGCGCTTGATGTCCGTTTCGGGGCCCAGGTTTATCATGCACTGATCCATGCAGATACGGCCGACCAGGGGGTAAAAATTGTCCCGGATCTTTATGGACAGATACCCCCCCAGGGCACGGGGAAGACCATCGCCGTAGCCAATGGGAATGGTGGCGATCCAGGAATCCACCAGGGCGGTCCACTTTCTGCCATAGGATATGGATTCCCCTTTTTTGACCTTTTTGATAAAAACCACCCGGGAACTTAGCTCCATGACAGGTTTTAGCCTGAGATCCGCCTCTTTTCCATTGCCGGTTAACGGACCGGCTTCCAGGGCAACCGGGGCATATCCGTAAATCATGATCCCCGGCCGGATCATGTCAAACCAGCTGTCCTGGTGGAGGATCACCGCCCCGGAATTGGCGGAGTGAACGATGCCGGGGTCAATTCCTGCTTTCTTTATGGAGTCCACCGTTTCCTTAAAACGGAGGATCTGTTGTTTGGTAAAGCTGATATCTTCAACGGCGGTGGATTCGGATACCGCAAGGTGTGTTGCGGTTCCGGCATACACGAGAAAGTCCCGGGATTTGATAAAGGATGCCGCCTCCACCGCTTTATCCGGAGATACGCCTACCCGGCCCATACCGGTATCAATTTTGAGGTGTACCTGGACCTGCCTGCCCGCCGCTTTGGCGGCATTGGCCAGGGCGGCGGCGAATTCCTGGTCGGTTACCAGGGGGATAAGGCCATTGGCCACGACATCGGGGATTTCTTCCGGCAAGGGGATGGAAAGGAGCAGAATAGGGGCGTCTATTCCCCCATCCCTGAGCAATTTTCCTTCATGGACTGTGGCTACCGCAAGATACCGGACCCCCGCCTTTAAAGCTGTTTTGGCCACCCATACTGCTCCGTGTCCGTAGGCATCGGCCTTCACAGGCAGACATATCAGCCGTTCCGAACCGGCTATTTTTCGAACTACCCCGATATTCCAGGTTAAATGGTCTAAATGGATTATTGCCCTTGTTCCCCGCATAAAACAATTGTATAAGTAAGACGATAATAAAGGCAATAAAATACACCCAAAATAGTGGCAATCAGGGGGTGATTATTTCTTTTATTTGTATTATATTTATATTGGGTATGTGTCTGAAAAAGATAGGCGCCTTTTTAGTTATTATTCTCCTCACCTGTTTTCTTGCCGCCTGCGGGGAATTGAACTCTGTATTGGCGGTTAACACAAGCTATAAGGTTAACGCCAGAGTCAGTGACGGCTATGCCCTGGATGATTGCGGTATAGTTTCCGCCGGCAGCCGGATCAGACCCTATTTTATCAGTCCCGTAGAAGACGATCCTGATGTAGTGGGGCTCAAAGTCTTTCTCCAAACCCCGGAGGGAACGGTAATCGGGAGAGAAATACAGTATGTCTTACAGAATGGGGTTTCCGCAATTACGGATGATAGTTCCCCGGAGGGTTTATCCGATCAATCTGCAGATTCCGGTAATGGGGGCGTCTTAAAGATAGAGATAACCGGGCAGGAGCCGGGAGCGGGGAAAACCCTGCTTGAAGGCAAGCGTACCGAAATACCGGCAAATGGGGAAACGGCAAGCGGGCAGGAACTTTCCCAAAAAGCCGGTGTTCCGGAACCGGAGCAGTCCACCAGGGAGGAAGATAAAACGGTTGAACTTCCTCAGACTTCGGGTGATAAGGTGGTTTATGTTTCCCATCTTGAGCGGGATCTCCCCTTTATTCTTTTACCGGAGAACCTGGAAGTTGGCCAATATATTTTGGTATTTCAAATTATTGGGGTTCATGACGTTTTACATCAGATTGAAAAGCCGATTTATTATGTTTCCGATGCTGTATTCAGTTTAGGGGACATACAAACCTACCGTTCTGTGGTCCAGGGGGACTCCAGTATTGTACCTCCCGGCCAAATGATCATGCTAAAAGCCCATGTGAACGCCGATAGCCGGTTTGATCCCTACCTTATTTGGTACAATGGGAAAAACCGCATTGCCGAGGGTTTTGTATCCCAAGGGGCGGATCAGGTACTTTGGAAGGCGCCGGAACAAAACGGTTTTCAGGCTTTAATTGTAGAGCTCTTTCCGGCAAAGCCCCTGGGGAACAGCTGGGATTTACCGGGAATGAAAAAAGAGTTGTCCCTGCCTATTTCTCTGAAAAACGACAAGAAAGGCGCCCAAACAGCGGAAGGGGATAATGGAATACAGGTCCGCAGGTATTCCCTGGGGGGAAATCTCCTGGATTCCCAAGCGCCGCTGGACAGCAGCAGAGGGCTTAATCCTGAGGAAACCACGGTTGAATGGGCGCCCTACGGCAGTCAGTATGGGCTCGTGATTGGGCCGGGCAGAACGTTCCTTATTCCCGGCGCCCTCTTTACCCCCCTGGAGGATCCCGGCAGAGGACAAGTGATCCTCCGTTTTGCCCCCCTTTCGGAAGGGGCTCTTTTCAACGCTTCATTTACCATGAAAAGGCCGGGTTCTCTTCCTTTAACCATGGATCTGGTTTATGAGAAAACAAAGCTGGTTTTAACCTATGGATTAGGGATTGAAACCCGCAGGGAAGAATTGTTTTTGCCTACCGTATTCCGGGATGAGTATATTACCGCCGTGATTAATTTTACTATTGAGAAGACTGTCTTTCTGGCAAAGCTTGGTACGGATCCGAAAAATTCTCCCATTTATGGGGCTGGTGAAGGTATTAGGCTGCCCGATACCCTGAGCGGGGAGGGGACGTTCCGGATAGGAAGTACGGTTACTGCGGTTAAACCCCAGGAAGATTCCGGAAAGGAAGTTTCTTCTTCTGTGATTCAGCAGGAAAATGCTGAAACAAATGGGGTTGTTCAGGAAAAGGCCGTGGCAATTCTGGACGACATAACCGTACTGTTTCAGGCTGTAAATAGATCCGATCTGTCAGGGTCAATATTTAAGCAACTGCCATCCAATCAAACCGGAGAAAGGAACTATGACGGCGCCTCACAAACGGAGACAGGGCTTCTGCTTCCGAACAGCGTTGACGGCGCTGAAGTAAACGGAAGCGAAAGTGGAAAAACCGAGAACGCCCCTGCGGTAAAAGCTGTTCATTCTGAGAGGAAACCTATTTCGTCAAGGGGAAAAAGCCGGTCTGATGAAATAGAGAACAACGATAATGCCGAAGATCTTGCATATAATAATCGGGAGACTATTGCGCTATTAACTGTGGAATCATGAAATATGGAACGGGAATTGCGGCGCTTCTCCCGGTTGTGTTCCTTGTTGCCTGTGTTTCCGCACCCAAACCCATTCCTAAGCTTGATGTTCAGGCGCCTGTTATCCCCACAGAGCGGGATTATCTTATTGATAACCACAAGAACCTTATATCCGGTACGCCAATTTCCGAATGGGTGAGCAATTATCTCGACAGAGGAATCCCCGCAGTAGAGGCGCTGGGCCTGTATCAAAATAAATACGTGTTTATCTCTGAAACCGGGGGAAGCAGCCTGGAGGCCCTAACCATGTGGTCCGAAGGTTTTTTAGCCTACCTGGATATTCCGCAGCTGGTTGCCGACCGGGTCCGGCGGCGGTTTGCGGGGGATGGGACAAGGAGCCCCGAGGAGGAATACGGCCGTTATCACGAGAACCTGGTTCGTACCGCCGCAGACGCAAAATATTCCTGGGTGAAACGGGAAGATGATTTCTGGATCCATAAAAGGTTTCTCGCTGAAGAAAACCCCGGTGCGGAAGATGGGGAATATGTGTTTCTGATCCTGGTTACCGTTGACCAGACGAGTCTGCGGGAACATCTGGGAAATTTGCTCGTGAAGGCGCTGGAAAAACTGGAATTAACCAGGGATCAAAATTCCGCCATTGCCCGGTTTAATCAGACTTTTTTTGACGGATTCTGAAGTATGGAAGCATAAAGGAGCTGCATTATGAATGAAACCATAGGATTTATTTCTGCTGCGGAACCTTCTGCTATTGTTGAGGTATACTGGCGGGGAATAGAAGTTATCAGGGCAATTCAAACCATTGAAAATCCCGCCTTGACGGCGGTAATTCGCGTTCTTACCCTGTTGGGAACGGAATTGTTTTATATCCCCGTGATCCTTTTTGTATTTTGGTGTGTGGATGAAAAACAGGGAATGCGTTTTGGAATACTAATTCTGTTTTCGGCATGGATAAACGGCTTTTTAAAAGATCTCCTGAAACAACCCAGGCCATATAATCTTGATCCGTCTGTAGGAAGGGGATTTGAGCCTACCTATGGAATGCCTTCCGGCCATGCCCAGCATTCTTTAGTGTTCTGGACGGCAGCCGCCTGGCGGAAAAAACCGGCCGGTAAAGGCGTTATTTACTTTCGTATTGCCGCTGTAATTTTTGTGCTGATTATTGCCTTTACCCGGCTTTATTTGGGTCTCCATTTTCCCACAGACATAATAGGAGGCTGGTTCCTGGGTTTTTTCATTATAGGGCTCTTTTTTCTCCTGAGAAAAAGGATAGAAACCTTTCTCGCCGGAGAAGACCTCCGCTTCCGCCTTATCGCCGCCGCGATTATCGCCTTTCTGATGAACGCTTCCGGTGCGGAGACAAACCTGGGCGGCCTGTTCATGGGTTTCTGTGGAGGGTACAGCCTGATGCAAAAGTATATCCGGTTCAGTGCGGCGGCGCCCCTGGGAGGGAAAAAACCGGGCGTACTTGTCCTTGCGGTCCGGTATGTTTCCGGCCTGGCCGGCATGACGGCGGTTTATTTTGTCTTAAGAGCCCTGCTTCCCGGAGAGGGTTCCCTGTTTGCGGATATCAAGTCCTGGGGGGCCGCGTCGCCTTACTACACTCTGGGCAGATTCCTGCGCTACGGCGCCCTTGGGTTTTGGGCCGCCGCCGGGGCGCCATGGCTCTTTGTCCGCATGAAGCTGGCGGAAGCCCCCGCTGAAGACGGGAATGAAGGTACAAATACTGTTGCCAGAGATTAATATGGATAAGCCATTTTACGGATCCAGTGATCCTATTGCCGCCTTTGCCACCCCTCTGGGAGAAAGCGCCCTTGCGGTTATCAGGACTTCGGGCGCCGATGTGGTAGAACTTCTGTCGCGGGTTTTTTCCCGTCCGGAAAAACTCAGGGAAGCCGTCGGGAATACGGTTATTCACGGCTGGATTGTTCTACCCGCCCATAGCCCCGTGCGGCAAAAGAGGCTCGACGAGACGCTGGTTTCGGTTTACCGCGGCCCCCGCAGCTACACCGGCGAGGATGGGGCGGATATTTCCTGCCACGGGGGCATCGCCGCCGCCAGGGCGGTAATGGACGCCTTAAAAGGCTCAGGCTTCCGGGAAGCGCTGCCCGGAGAGTTCACCTTCCGTGCGTTCATGAACGGCAAGCTCGACCTTACCCGTGCGGAATCGGTGATGGAAATCGTATCGGCTAAAACAGAGCGGAGCCGGGAACATGCGGCAGGCCGCTTGTCCGGCGTCCTGGAACAGGAGATAAGGGCGATCAGCGCCCTCCTGGTAGACGCCCTGGCGGCTGTGGAATTGTACCTGGATTATTCCGAAGACGAAGCGGATTCGGCAGGTGAAAAAAACGGCAGTGTTGTCACCGATGAAGCGGCGGGCCGCCTCCCTGCCCGGCGTCAGGCGGAGGAAGGCCGGGAACGGCTTCAGGCGCTTGCGGCGTCCTATGGCCGGGAACGGCTTTACGCCGGCGGCGCCCTGGTGGTGATCGCCGGAAGGCCGAATGCGGGAAAGTCGAGCCTCTTTAACGGTCTCGTTAAAGAAGAGCGCTCTATTGTAACCGATATTCCCGGCACCACCCGGGATTGGATAGAAGGGTGGATCTCAATTGAAGGGATACCGATCAGGCTGGTAGACACCGCAGGGCTGCATAATTCGGAGAATCCGGTAGAACTTCTGGGAATGGAGCGGAGCCGGGATCTTTTGCAGCAAGCAGATCTGGTGCTCTATTTGATAGATGGAAATAGGGGAATTACCGGAGAAGACCGGGACTTTCTTGAATTTCATTCCGGGGCAATGGTTGTTTGGAATAAGGCTGATATTGCTCCTTTACCCCGGGAAACGGAAACCGGGGTAAAACCTGTTCCCATAAGCGCCAGAACCGGCGCAGGTATGGCGGATCTTACGGGGATGGTCGCGTCTGCCCTGGAAGCCGCCATAGGCGGTCCGGGTAAAATGCCTGACGGCAGAGGTATATCCCCCACAGGCATCGGCACAGCCCGGCAAAAGGAGCTGGCAGATACCGCCCTGGCGGCGGTGGAAGAGGCCCTGTCCCTGGCGGATCGGGGGGAACCTTTGGATCTCATAGCCCCCCGGCTTCGGGAAGGGGTTGCCGCTCTGGGAGAGATAACCGGTGAAGTGTCTACAGCTGATATCCTGGAAGCCATGTTCAGCCGGTTCTGCGTAGGGAAATAAAAAAACCTAAGTAAATCCGTATAGATCGTGAAACCACCCTTCTGAATTTGATTTTTCAAAATAATGCTCTATAATTTAAATATTAGCTTATTTTTGAAGGAGAAAGATATGAGAAAAGTCATTCCTTTATTTCTGATTTTTGTTCTTATGGTTATTGGATGTTCCAAAAAATCAGACGGCGGATCGGCTGGGAAACCGGCTGAAAATATTGTATTGACTGTGTGGGAATCTACCAATGGTCCCGATGAATTTATCAGGCAAGCAGGTGAAGCGTATGCCAAACTTCATCCGAATGTAACGATAAAATTTGTAAATGTCGAATTGGGTGATTCCCATACCCAGATAGCCCTTGACGGGCCTGCCGGTGTCGGGCCGGATCTCTTTGCCGGGCCCCATGACACGCTGGGTGAATTGGTCACCAACGGCCACGTGTTGCCCACCGCCAATCCTGATGCTGTTAAAGCCCAGATCCTGGGCGCTTGTCTTACCGCGACTACCTATAGCGGCAAGCAGTACGGCTACCCTCTTTCAGCAGAGACCTACGCTTTGATGTACAACAAGGATTTGATTTCCGATAATGAGGTTCCGAAATCATGGGAACAGATGGCAACATTCGCGAAGAGTTTCAATAAAAGCGGCAAATATCCTATCGTCATGGATGTGGGTAACGCGTATTATGTTATCCAGTTCACCTCCGGGGGCGGAAACCGCCTCTTTGGTCCCAGCGGCATTGATACTACAAAAAGTAATTTGAACTCCCCGGCGGCGGTTACCGGGATGAAGTTTTTCCAGAGTCTGCGCCCGATCCTGAATGTTCCCGCGGGAGACATCAACACTTCCGTATGTGACGGCGCCTTTGCCGCAGGCAATGCGGCGATCCATATTTCCGGTCCCTGGAATGTGAAACCCTTTACCGACGCGGGCATCAACCTTGGCATTGCCCCCCTTCCGAGCCTTCCCGGCGAAAGTACCCCCGCTCCGTCTTTCTCGGGTACCCGTGTTATGTTTGTGTCCGCTTATTCCAAACACCCCGATGAAGCGAATGATTTCGGCGCATTCCTCGTCACCCCGGAAATGCAGCAGATTCGCGCGAATATTACCAATACCCTTCCGGCAATAGACACACCCACAAACAATCCTTATGCCCCGGGTTTTGTTGAGCAGTTAAAGTACGCCTTCCCTATGCCTTCTATTCCGCCTATGGCGAAATTCTGGGATGCCATGGGCGCGGCCAGCGCCAATATTTGGAACGGCGCGGATGTTAAAAAAGAATTGGATGCCTGTGACGCGGCGATCATAGGATAATTCCTTTAAGGCGGCAGTTCCAAAATAGTTTTGAAACTGCCCCAATTTCGGGGAACGCTTGCCGGAAAGGACCTGCCGCCCTGCGGTTTTGACGGTTCAATTCCATTAGGCCGGCGTTCCTTTTTCAAACCGGCAGAACCTCGATTTTCGATCTTCGGTCTTTGGCCCCGCGAGAGGTTCCAGCCTTCTGGAGAAGAATATGGCTGAGAAACTTAACAGAAAAAAGATTTTAATCGTATCCCTGCTGTTTATGGGGCTGGGACATATTATCTATTTAAAAGAGTACATAAAAGGTATTTTATTTGCCCTGGTTGAAATAATCCTGCTTATCCTTTCCCCCAAGATCGTTTCCGTTCTGATAAACCTGTGCACCCTTGGGACGCCGAAGCCTGATTTACCGATTATGCAGAGGGACAATTCCATTTTTATGCTCATAGACGGCGTCATGATGCTTGCGGTTCTGGTAATATACGCGGCGGTTTATGGTCTTTCGGTGCGGAGCGCGTTAAAACGGTATGATGAATACGAGATAACCGGCAAATTAGCTAAAACCAGGAATCCCTTTAGTGAACTTTTAAATAAATCTTTCCCCGTATTCGGTCTTGCGCCGGCGGTACTGATGATCGTCTTTTTTGTGATCGTACCCCTGGTGTTCTCGGTACTCGTGGCTTTTACCAATTACTCAGTTCCGGATCATATACCCCCGAACAACACGGTTGACTGGGTAGGTTTCCGGAATTTTATAGCCATGTTCGGCGGACAGAAAACCTGGACCGGGGCTCTGGGCAGGGTTGCCCTGTGGACCCTTGTGTGGGGCGCCCTGGCGACCGGTACCTGTTATTTGGGAGGCACCCTGCTTGCGGTAGTGCTCCATGAAAGCAAGATTAAGCTGGTTCCCTTTTTCCGCACGATTTTTATTCTGCCCTATGCGGTGCCCGCTGTGGTGAGTATGCTGGTATGGCAAAATCTCTTAAACGGATCTTTTGGCATTGTGAACCAAACCCTCATCGCTTTGCATATCATTAAAAGCGGCGTTGTTATTCCCTGGCTTTCGGACCAATGGCTCGCCAAATTTACCTGCGTGCTGGTGAACTTCTGGGCCGGGGTGCCTTACTTCATGCTCCTGGTAACCGGGACGCTAACCGCTATTCCGAAGGATATTTTTGAAGCGTCGAGCATTGACGGCGCGAATAAGTTCCAGCTGTTTACTAAAATCACCCTGCCCCTGGTGCTGTATCAGACCATGCCCCTCATCATCATGTCCTTTACCTTTAACATCAACAACTTCGGGGCGATCTTCTTCCTTACCGGGGGAAGGCCGATTGTTGCGGACAGTACTACTACCAGTGCGGCGGGAACCGATATTCTCGTAACCTGGATTTATAAACTTACCATAACCCTTATGGACTACAAGTACGCTTCGGTTCTCGCGGTTATGATATTCGTTGTCCTGGCGCCCTTTGCGATCTTTAACTTCAGGCGGACAAAATCATTTAAAGAGGGGAGGGTATAATTATGAATAACCTTGTACGTTTTATAAACAAAGCGCTTCTATTTATTCTTCTTTTAATCATTACTGTTTTTGTGCTCTATCCTCTTGTGTATGTGGTGAGCGCCGCTTTTTCTCCGGGAACATCCATATCGGACATGGCGATTATTCCCTTCTCCAGGGGTGTAACAACCGAGCACTTTGCGCATTTGTTTAAAAACACCGATTATCCCCGGTGGTTCCGTAATACCCTGATTATCGCGGTCTCAACATCTCTTTTAACAGTTCTTGTGGCGTCTCTCGCGGCATACGTGTTTTCCCGTTTTTATTTTACCTTTAAGAAAAGTATGATGCTGAGCCTTCTGGTGTTGCAGATCTTCCCTTCATTTGTAGGGATGATAGCTATTTATGTGATCCTCTACCGTATTGGCGGCCTTGACCGGCTCTGGGGTCTTGTGCTGGTGTACCTTGCGGGGAATATCCCCTATAACACCTGGCTTGTGAAGAGTTATGTGGATACGGTGCCGATTTCCCTGGACGAGGCGGCCCGTCTTGACGGCGCGAACAACCTTCGTATCTTCTTTACAATTATACTGCCGGTGATAAAACCGATTCTGATCTTCCTGGCCATTTCAAGTTTTGTCGGTCCCTGGATGGACTTTATCTTCCCCAAGATGGTACTGCGCTCTTCGGAGAATCAAACCCTGGCATTGGGCCTCTTTAGCTTTGTCACGGACCGGAAGAACGAATTTACCAACTTTGCCGCGGGCTCGGTGATTGTATCGGTCCCCTTCGTGATCTTCTTTATGGTGACCCAGAAGATGCTCGTAACCGCCTTGGGCAGCGCCGCGGTAAAGGAATAGCGATCTTGTCCGGCTAAAAACAAGCCGCGCAAAATCGAAATGAGCAATGGATTATGACTGTATTGTAGTTGGCGGCGGCCATGCGGGAATAGAGGCTTCCCTCGCGGTCAGCCGCCTTGGTTTTCGCGTCCTCCTCATCACCCAAAACCCCGACCGTATCGGTGCGCTTTCCTGCAACCCCGCCATTGGGGGTCTCTCCAAGGGCAACCTGGTTCGTGAGGTTGACGCCCTGGGGGGCGAAATGGGTAAACTTACCGATGCCAGCCTCATCCAGTACCGGATACTTAACCGTTCCCGGGGACCTGCGGTCCAGGCCCCCCGGGCGCAGGCGGACAAAGCGGCCTATCAGGCGGCGGCCCGTTCCGCCCTGGAAAGGCAACAAGGGCTTTCCATTTTCATGGACACCGTGGTTGATCTCATTATTTCCGGGGATGAGGGGGCCGGATCGCCGCTTCCCGCCGCCGGGCGCCGGACGCTTGGTATAGTAACCCGGCGGGGTCACCGGATCGGCGCGGAAACAGTAATTCTAGCGACCGGTACTTTTATGGAGGGGAAGATCTTTATCGGCGAATACGATGCCCCCCAGGGGCGCTTGGGAGAGGAAGCCGCTTTGGGTTTGGGGACGAACCTGAGGCGGCGGGGTTTTCCGGTGGGGCGGCTTAAGACCGGGACCCCGGCGCGGCTCGCGGGATCATCGGTGGATTATTCGAAGATGGAAAGGCAGGACGGTGAAAAGCCCTTCCCCTTTTCCTTCGATGTCGAAAGTGGAATCCCCCTTGCAAGGCCGGTGATTCCCTGCTGGATCACCTATACTACGCCAAAGACCCATGAAATCATCCGGGCAAACATCCACCGTTCCCCCTTATATGGGGGAAAAATTGTGGGCGTAGGTCCCCGGTACTGTCCTTCGAGTGAGGATAAAGTTGTGCGTTTTCCCGAACGGGAACGGCATCATATTTTTATTGAAAGCGAAGGTCTTTCCACTGACGAAGTTTACATGAACGGCGCCTCCAGTTCACTGCCCGAGGATGTGCAGGCCGATTTTATTCACAGTGTCCCGGGCCTTGAAGAGGCCCGGATCGTCCGGCCCGCCTATGCGGTGGAGTACGACTACCTGGACCCCCTGGACCTTTACCCCACCCTGGAGTCCAAGCGGCTTTCCGGGCTTTTTATAGCGGGCCAGACCAACGGCAGTTCGGGCTACGAAGAGGCGGCGGCCCAGGGAATTATTGCGGGAATCAACGCCGCACAAAAACTGCGCAAAGCACAGCCCCTTGTCCTGGGCCGTTCCGAAGCGTACATCGGAGTACTGGTGGATGACCTTACTACCCTGGGAACGAAAGAGCCCTACCGCATGTTCACGAGCCGTGCGGAACACCGGCTCATGCTCCGCCATGACACCGCCGATAGCCGGCTTACCCCAAAAGGCCGCGAAGCGGGGCTTGTGGATGAGGCGCGCTGGGAGCGCTTTACCAGGAAGGCGGAAAATCTGGAAGCGATACAGGAACTGCTGCGGACGAGGAAAGTGTCCTCCCAGGCGGCGGGCGCTTTCCCCCCCTGCCTTGCTCCCCACATAGGGGATAGTTTGGCCCGGGCCCTTACGGACGGGGCGGTAAGAAGGGAGGACATACTCCCCTATGCGCCGGAACTGGCGGCCTACCCGCCTGAATGGTTTGAACGGGCGGTTCTGGATATTAAGTACGCCGGATATATCGAAAAGGAAGAGCGGGCGGCCGCCAGAATGGTGAAGATGGATGCCATCAAGCTCGACCCGGATTTAGACTACGCCGCCCTCTCGGGGCTTTCCGTCGAATCCAGGGAGAAACTTAAGGCGGTGCGTCCCCTCACCGTGGGACAGGCTGCGCGTATTCCCGGGGTACGCCAGGGGGACATCGCCTTGCTCATGGTTCTGGTGAAGCGGGGCTGAGGTTCATAGCATATCATAACATTCATCAATAATAGGCATAATTGATTTCAGCTCAAATCCCATGGCGGAAAGCGTTTTTCGCTCTTCGCTTGTCTCCCAGTTCATGTAGGGATCATTGTAGTGATCTTTAAGAAAATTGAAGAGCAGATCTTCCGCCGGGGCCGGTACATTAAAAAAAAGCCCCCTATCCGCGCCCAGGACTTTTCTGATTGCCTGCCTGGAGTGGGCAAGGAACCTGTCCTGATACACATCGTAGGAACGGCCAGAAAGTTCCTGGAGCCGGTGGGAAACGGAACCCTGGGGTTTGGAAAAGCCCTGGGTTTTCTCCCCAGGCTGCTGTCCGGGGGTTAAGCCGCCCCGCCACAAGGGGTTTCCCCGGGCCTTTGGGTCGGTTTTCAGTGGAGGAACGGACTTTTCAGTGACAGCCCTTGCCGGTACGGCAGGGTTAGCAGTAACAGCCGGTACCGGGGCGGAAACCGGTTTTACCACTAGAGCGGGAGACTGTTTGGGAGGCGGGACTGCAGGTTGGGGGGTGTTGGCGGGATTGGCCGCCGCCGGGCTAACCGTAGGCGCAATGGGTTTTGACGGCGATACGGCAGATTTGGCGGCGGGAACCGGAAGCACAGCGGGAGGCGCCGCCGCCGTTTTTGGGGCAATGGCGGACTTGGCCGCCACAGGTACAGTCGGTTTTGCTGCCGCCGCGGGTTTCGGCGGCTGTTGCGGCGCCGCCGGTTGGGCAGCAGGTCCGGCAGCCGGACGCGGGAAAGCGAAAGGCGGTGTCAGCGGTTTTGCCCCGGCGGCTGGTTTCGGCGGCGGCGGGGGAATAGGCTTTGCGGCGGCGGACCCGGGGATGACCGGTTTAGCCGGAGCCGCCGGCAGGTTGACGGCAGCGGGTTTCGGCGGCGGCACGGCAAATTTAGCGGGAGCGGCTGCCGGGGCAGGTTTGGGCGGCGGCACGGCAAATTTAGCGGGAGCAGCTGCCGGAACAGGTTTGGGGGTGGAACCTGTTGCCGGGGATGTGGGGGTGATTTGTTGCAGCTTTGCCTTGATGGCAAGCCATTGCCGCTGAATGTAGCGATCCCCCAGGACCGAATAGTAATAGCCCGAGACGAGACAGGACATAACCGAGGAGAGGATTTCATCGTCCCGTTTTTTGTTCTGTTGACCCCTCAAGATGGCTTGGTAGATATCGTAGTTCTTTGTATGGTATTTACGGGAATAGAGAAAGAGAATACGCCCAAAGGCATGGTCCCCCACAAGGTTCCAGTACTTAGCGCAATAAGCCAAGGTTTGATCTTCGATCCTGGTTATAGATTTGGGGATTTCGATCCGGGCTAAGTCGGTCTTGGAAAACATTATGGCGCTCATCAGATCGCCAATTTGAGCGGACTTGTTTTTTATGGTTATTCCGGACATTCCCATCTGTACAAGCTGCCGTTGCTGCACCAAAGCCCGCTGATGGACATTTTCCCGCCGCCGGCGTTCTTCGTCCACCACTGCCAACGACTCGCTTAAGTATGACCGGATCAGTTCCGTTGCCCGGGACATGGATTCGGTTCGCAGATTCAGCGCCCTGGAGTAGCGGAGCAGGCGTTCCATAATCGCCATAGCTTCGTACCGTTCATTGGGAAGCACCTGTTTGATTAATTCGGCAGCCTTGATAGTGGAATAAACATCTTTAGGGTTATAAGCATCCACCCGATCCGCTATATAATTAATAAACCGCTTCATCTTTTCCAGACACCGGACCCCCAGGGACCGATACGCTTTGCCCTGAAACTGCTTGTACAGGGGGTTCCGGCTGCGGTAAAGCTTGAACAGGGCGGTACGGAATTGATCGTCCGGGTAACGGGGTTTCAGTTTATTCTGATAAAGGTTCATGGCGTCTATAGCCCGGTTGGAGTTTCGCAGAAAGTAATATCGTTCTATATCGGGGTCCTCGTCCGGTAAAAGATGAGGATACTCCTGCCGAAGCAGTTCGGTCTGAATTTCGATTATATTCATCACGGTCCGTTTTTCATTATAGTCATTATGTTTGTTTTATGGTATACTAAAGTATGCGTATTTTTAACAAATATACCCTTGGCGGCGCCTTGTTGGCCTTGATGGCCGGCGCGGTCTCAGCCGCACCCGGGGATGCCGCTTTAGGAAACGGTCTATTTGCCAGAATAACCACCAACAGGGGGGATATTGTTGTCCGTTTGGAATATCAGAAGACCCCGCTTACGGTGTGTAATTTTGTTGCCCTTGCCGAGGGCAAGATGAACAATACCCAGGGGAAGCCCTTTTATGACGGGCTTACCTTTCACCGGGTGATTTCCAAAAACAACGGGGATGCCCAGGATTTCATGATCCAGGGGGGTGATCCTCTGGGGAACGGAAGCGGCGGCCCGGGCTACAAGTTTCCCGACGAATTTGACCGCAGCCTGCGGCACAATGGTCCTGGGGTGCTTTCCATGGCTAATGCCGGTCCCGGGACTAATGGAAGCCAGTTCTTCATTACCCTGGCCGAAACCGCCTGGCTTGACGATCGCCACACGGTTTTCGGCAGAGTTGTTCAAGGGCAGAACGTGGTCAATGCGACAAAAATAGGCGATACAATTCAAAAGGTGACGATTATCCGCAATGGCCCAGAAGCCAGCGCCTTTAAAGCGGATCAGGCGGCCTTTGATTCCTACATAAAGTCCATGAACGCTTCCGCTACAGATAAGGTCCGGACAAAACGGGATGCAGATGTGGCTCAAATCAATGCCAAGTATCCGAATTTAACCCTTACCCCTTCGGGGATACGGTATAGTATTACCAAGAAGGGGACCGGGAATAAACCAAGGGCAGGGCAAACCGTAGAACTTAAATATAATGGCATGTTTATTACCGGAGAAGTTTTTGACAGTTCGGATTTCCACGGCGGTAAATTTGAGTTTAAAGCCGGTACCGGAAAGGTCATTCCCGGTTGGGATGAGACGGTACTGGATATGCAGCCGGGCGAGAAGCGCCTCGTGGTACTGCCCCCGGAACTGGCCTACGGCGAACGGGGCGCGGGAAACGGCGCCATACCGCCGAACAGCTTCCTGGTTTTCGATATGGAGCTGCTCCGTATCCGGTAAAAACATCGCCGGAAGGGCGGTGAATGGCCTTACCGGGCCAAATGGTAGCTGCCGTTAATAAGGGTGAAAAATTCCTCCATCCCGGGGGTACAGCGAACGGTTTTATCCGTAAATACAAAAATTCCGCCGGCGTTGCCGATCTGGTTAAGCAAGGCGGAGCCCCGTTCCCAGCCCAGGGCAAAAACCGCGGTGGAAAGGGCATCCGCGTCGAGGGACTTATCCGCGATGATGGTCACCGAGAGAAGCCCTGTATCCACGGGGTAGCCGTTGGTGGTGGAAAGAATGTGGTGGTATTTTTTTCCGTCAACTTCCAAGAACCGTTCATAGACCCCTGAGGTAACCACCGTTTTGTTCCGCAATTCCAGGAGGGCGAAGTACTGTCCCCGTTCTTCCAGGGGGTCTTGTATGCCGATGCGCCAGGGCAGGCCTTTGCCGGGCCATTTGCCGGCCTTTTCCCCATAGGCGTAAATATTTCCCCCCAGGTCGATGATAGCCCTTTTCAGGTTATGCCGCTTAATGATCCGTACCGCCTCGTCGGCGGCGTAGCCCTTGGCGATACCTCCCAGGTCAAGGCCCATTCCCGCTCTGCCCAGGAATACGGTTCCTTCTTCCCGGTTGAGCGCTACATCCCGCCAGCCCACCCGGCTAAGGGCTTCCTGAACCGCTGCCGAGTCAGGTATCCGGACGTTATCCCGGCCTATACCCCAGAGGGTTACCAGGGGACCTATGGTGGGATCAAAGGCGCCGTCCGAAAGTTCCGCGTAATGCAGGGCGCCTTCAATGACCTCAAAGGTATCATGAGCGACCTTTACGGGCTGTATACCGGCAGCGGAGTTTACCGCCTGAATTTCAGATTCCCCAAGAACAGCGCTCATCCGGCTTTCAATTTCCCGTAACCGGGTAAAAATTTCCCGGTAGATCCCGGATTCTCCCCGGTTATAAAGATTGACTACGCAAAGGGTCCCTAAGACGAATTCCGACCGGGAGGACGCCGATTCGGTACAGCCTGCATTGAGGGAACAAACACAGAGCCCAATTACTATGTATCGAAAGAAATGATCTTGTAAATTCATGGAGATTTAGAATATCATAAAACTATGGCGATTGAAAATGACTCTGAATTTTCAGGAAAAAAGATTTTTTTTCTTTACCCATCAAGTCTTATTCAGAATGAGATTGCCTATGAGCTGGTCCAGCAGGAATATGAGGTATACCTTATTAAAGATCACCTCAAGATTAAGCGGGTTTTGAAAAAATTCCCCGATTCTATCGTTTTTATCAATGTTGATGACGGCGTGGATGAAAAAAGCTGGGAAGCCTGGATGAAGGGACTTTTGGCGGACCCCTTTACCGCACGGATCAAGCTTGGACTCTTAACCGCTATGCGTGATGAGGCGCTGGAAAAGAAGTTTTCCACAACCTTTAAGCTTCCCTGCGGGTATACAGAGGTGAGCAAGTCGGATCCCCTTAAAACGGTAAAAACTATTTTTGGTTATCTTTTGGCGGTTGAAGCCCGGGGACGGCGCAAATACCTCCGGGCTTCTTCAGAGAACGATACCCAGATGACCATCAATATTCCCTATAACAGCCTCTTCCTTAAAGGGGTAATTAAGGACATCAGTGTGACCGGACTTTCCTGTGTTTTTCAGGAAGATCCCATGCTTGATAAAAATACCCTTTGCCAGGACATGCAGATAAAACTCCAGAGCATTATTCTGAAAACCGAGGCTATTTGCTTCGGTTCCCGCCCGGACGGCCTGCAGAAGATATACGTTTTTCTCTTTACCCAGCGCATCGACCCTGATGTACGGATCAAGATCCGTTCCTTTATCCAGTCCCTCATGCAGTCCAAGTTGGAAAAATTACTCAGATAAGTTCCGGTAAGGTTTCCCGGAGCGCGCTGAGAATATCGCTATCGTCGTATAACACCGAAAAAGAAATTGATATTATCAACGAGAGATTACCGTTTATTATATCGGAGGTACGCCACAAGACATCAAACAGTACATTTGAATGATTCGCAAGCGGGTTCTCTCTCATACCCAAGAACCCGCTTTGCGAGGGAAGATCATTTCATTCTGTTGCCTCCTCTTTTTTTCTTGTAATCCGGACTTCCTTTTCGGTACGGTATTCTATCTGACCGTCTGGGGTATAGAGTTCCAGCCTGAACCTGAGGACGGCAAGTTCGCTTTCCGGGGCTATGGTATACCGGTTCCCGTCTAATGAAAGCCAGCCTTCACCGGAATTTATCAGCCACCTTTTGCGCAGGGGCAGGCGGCGGCTCCATTGCCAGGGGCTTGCCTCGTACCCCAAGACAAGCAGGCTTCCCTCTTCATATTCATTGAAAGGATTAGTCTCCTTCCGGTAGAACCCTTCTAAGCCCTCATCCTGTTTCTCCTGCCTAATGTGTATATCTGCAAATATGGCCCCGGTCTTTTGGGCTGCGACGAAAGGCGGTAGATGTTTGCCCTGGGGAACGGCAATAGTTACCATGCTGTCCGCAAGGTATCGTTTCATGTACATTGAATTTCCCTCCGGGTAATAGGTCCGGTTAATTCTGAGGCCCTCTTCCACAAGATTCCAGGAGGCGGGCGGCTCTATGCCATTGGGGAGGAAAAGATACACTACAGCATCCTGGGTAACATGGAATTGGATAACGGTTTCTTCCCTTTCCTGTAAATCTTCAGGATTAAAGACAAGGTACTCAGCTCCAATAGTATATGAAGGAAGATTAGCCAGGGCGGTAGTAATTTTATCCTGCATGTCTGTTTTTGTATCAGGATTATTGTTATCAACATATAATAACGATACGCCGTTATGAAGGTTATTTGCCGCAAAACGGGGTATGCCGTTAAAGGAGACTGAGGTGATTAAAGTCCCCTGGGGCCTGGAAGGATATGCAAAGAATGTACGGTTGCGCCATTCGCTGTAATTACCCGCATTGTCTTTTGCCCTGTACTGCAGCGTATAGATTCCTTCTTTAAGCATCAGGGTTTCTCTACAGATTTCCCTGGAAGAATCACTGTTCCATGAAAGGGAGTCCGCATCTCCTGCTGCGGCGCCTGTACTAACGGTCAAGGCGCTGTTATTAAGCCGATACTCAATTACCTCAACAGAGGACGCATGATCTGTCGCAGTAATGGTTACTTCCCCTGTTTCATCATCAAATGACACATCTACTTGGGGCGGCTCGTAGTCGATCTTGATTTTACGGCTGCACAAAACTTCCCGGTTCCCCGCACGATCTACGGCGTACCAGGAAAAATTGTGTATTCCCTGGCTGCTGAATACTATCAGATCGGTTCCGCTGTTCCGGTTTGTCCAGATCCGGTCAATACCGGACATATCATCCCAGGCTTCAAGGCGTATTGATAACGGTGCGGTATACCAGCCGGTTTCCGGCTCTTTCTCTGAATATGTTATTTCGCTTCTTGGCGGTACAGTATCTACCTTTACTGAGAGATACTCTTGGGGACTCCGTAGACCGTGATTGTCGGTACTATAGGCGGTAATCTGATGTTCCCCTTCGGCAATGGTAAGGGGAGAAAAGGGATCCGCGAGTTCAAGGTCGTCTATCCAGGCCTTTGTTTCTGCAACGTAACTTTCCCGATCAAGCGAGCCGATGGTCAACACAGGAGCTGTAATGTACCAGCCATTGACGCCATCGGGTGTTTTGGGAGTAAGGCTGATGGTGAGTTCCGGGCCGTTCAGATTTGACGGGCCTCCAAAGGCATAGAGCATCCCGCTGTCATCTCCGGTAAAAATTTTCCCCCTGTAGAGGGCAAATGTACGGAAAGATTTCAATTCCTCCCAGATAGGGTTTCCGGTAAAGATATTTCTTAACATGAAACCGTTCTGGTCCATAATAAACACCCCATTCTTTCCCATGCCGATGTCCGCCGAAGCCCCCGGTACGCCCTTCCAGGCCTGCATCAAGTTGAGGTTGTCCCGGTTATAGACAGCTACCCTGCCGCTTTCAGAGAGGATCAGTATTTCCCCATTTAAGGCGATACGTGGCGGGGAATCATGGGGAGAGCCGTGAGCCGGAGTTTTTGAAAGCCGGATAAGTTCACGGAGTTCCCGGTCCAGGACAAACAGGGCATTTTCTGTGACAACAGCCATGCCCCCTGCATCCGCGGCGGCGGCAAGGATCCTGCCGTCAAATTCAACGGAGAAGGGATTGCCGAGAACGGGAATAATTTTATTTTCCTGAATGATGTAAGCTGAACCGTTCATCCAGATAACATCATTGCTATCTATATCAAATTTTTCTATACGATCACGCAGAAATCCTGTCAGTGTATCTATGACGAGGCCTTCTTCTTCAGTTTCGGCAAGCAGGATCTTTCCCGAAGAACTGAATGACTTTATCCCTTCCCGGCGCCATAGGAGGCGGCCAAGATCCGGTTCCCGGCTTTCAAGGATCCCTGTGGAACCAAGGGTATGGAGCCTTCCTCCGGCATATTCAACTTTGAGGTATTTTCCTTCCTGTTTCCAGATCGGTTTGCCGTCGGCGTTCCTTACAGCATCAATACCTTCTTCTGATACCAGGAAGAGCTGTTCCTCCGCTGCAAGTATGGTTTTCAAAGCCGATTTGGTTTCCAGGGTAAAAAGCAGTTCGTTTCCGCCAGGCAGTTCCGTATGGACAGAGCGGTTTCTGCTGCCGTCTTTGGTCTCCGTTTCCCAGGTTTCCTCCCGTACTGTGATGACGTATTTCCGCGCACTTTTTCTTCCTGCCCTGTCCTGAACCTCAAATTCCACCCGGTATCGGCCTATATGCCGGGGCTTTCCGTGGATTTCGCCCTGCCTGTTAATATCCAGCCCTGGGGGCAATTCTCCGTCCTTTAAGCGGTATACGGCTTCACCGGTAATATTACCGCTTGAAAGTTTTGCATAATACTCAGTTTCCACGAGACCTTCCGGCAGTTCCGTTGTGGTAATTTCCGGAGCGCCTGTAATATGAACGGAAATTTCAGTATCCGCCTCAAAATTGCCGCTGATGCCCCGTACAAGTATTTTCCAGGTACCATTAATAGTATTACTGTTTTCATGTATACCGATTTTGAGATTGACCGAATCATTTGGGATGACCGAGGTTCTGTCTAAAATTGCAGTTAATGGGGAATCGCTTGGGGTTTCAACCTTTAAGTTTACCATATCCGCCCTTCCTGAAAGGTAGAGAGGCAGGGTCCTGGTTTCTCCTGCGATCATTTCAAGATAAGATTCTCCGCTTTTCAGGGAAAATCCCCGTTCCCGCACCGTAAATGGGAGAAGGTTGCTTTCAATGGCGCTGTCCCTATTGTTTTGCGCCCGGATTGCCCGAATGAAGCCGGTTTTTCCGTTTTCGGGAAGGGTAAATACAATCTCAGAATTTTGCCAGGATGAATACGGGAGGGGAATTTCGTTAAGATACAGAGCGCCTTCATTCCCCAGATTGTAGCCGTACAGCCTGACTTCTGTTCCTGTAAATCCTGAGGCGGGCGATGCCGCGCTGAGATGGGGATCTTGACTGTTCTCAGTTACTACAGTAATAAGCTCTATGCCGTCGTCTACACACCCCTCTTCGCCATTAATAACTGTCCGGTAAATACCGGGCGCAGTGTTGCTGTCTGTAATAATCCGGACCCTGCCGTTTTGACCTGCGGGGATAACCGGAAGTTCAACCGAAAAACCTTCGGGTTTTTCTACTGTTTTGAAAGAAGCCTCTCCCTTCCATCCGTATATACTCCGTATTCCAAGCCAGTACTCCGCGGCGCCGCCCGGATTCGTTTCCACTGTCGGGGTATAAACGTTAGTGCGCCAGCCGGGAAGGGTTATCGTAATGGGAACAGGCGCGGATTCACCGCCTTGTCCTGCCGCAGTAAGAAGGCGGATCCCGGCCTGTTTCTGCACAGGGAGCAGTATTTCGAGGGTGTTTCCTGTAAAGTCTTCACCTTTGGTTCTAAGGACAAGCTCTTTGCCATCAAGCAATATCCGTGTTCCCGGCGTAAATCCACTTCCATAAATAGTGATGATCCTTTCTTCTGAGCCGTCAATTTCTTTGGGATCAACAGTTTGAATTTCCGGTTTTGGCCATTTCACCGTTATCTCAATGACAAATGGCGCGTTTAATGAACCGTTTGCTTCGTTAACCGCCTCGCAGGAATAGGTATATACGCCGCTTACCATGTTCTCAGGAAGTCCCAAATGCCAGGGGATAACCAGAGCCTTCCCTTCAATTTTTACAGGACCGTCAAAAAAGATAATCCCCTTGGATGGGTCCAGCGGCCCGTCTTGCCGCACAAGAATGTAGCCTGAAGAGTCATAGGTTTCCTGCCGTTCGCTGATGGATACTTCAATGTTTCCGTTAATAAGATTCCCGGGATAACCTATTGCCTTTAATAGTTTATTGGCAATAGAAGGTTTGTTGATAGATGGGCGTTCTGAGCCTACGGTAAGGCTTACCGGATTTGACCAGGAGCTTTCTTTCCCAAGATTGTCAATGGCGCATACCTGAAAGCTAACTTTATCCCCATGGGAAAATCCCGGAATACTAAGGGAAGTAATATCTCCTGCAAAAAACACAATGTCTGTATCTGTGGCGGAATTCATCATTCTGATGTTATAGCCGGAAGTTCTGGCGCCGTTGTTGTTATTCCAGCGCAGTGTTACAGTTCCCCGGTCAGTTTCAGCGATCCTAACCGGTTCGGGCTCATATAAAGGAAGTCCTCTCCGATCAACATATATTTTCCCCGGAGCATATGTTATGGGAGAAAATAGTCCGTCTTCGGTGACAAGTTCCGCCGAAATCAGGTATTCGCCATCGGGGATGTCTTCTACAGGGACTGGTATAGCAAAACTACCGTTCTGGTTTACCGGAAAGGTTCCCAATTCCAGGCCGGGCATTTCCGAATTTTCCTGAGCTTTTACTATAATGCCGAGGGCATTCTTTTCGGTTTTACCTTTTAGCATGAATGTTTCTTGTACCAGCTCGGTTCCGGGAACGGGTTCAGTTATTTCAAGTAATGGAAGGGCTTGGCCGCCTAAAACTGTTATCTCATAAGTGTTTTCTTCGGCATTTGATACACGGATTTTCCATAAACCGCTTTCGGGCTTGTAAATTATAAGGGCATTCACATTTTCATAGAGCACTGTTTCTGTTCCACCATCTCCTTCCCGGTATTCTTTTCCGGAAGGAGAGATCGCGGTAAGTACCGGATCTCCTTCTATATAGGCAAGGAGGAAAACCAGCCTTTCCAGGTTCTCATCGCCGACAAAGGCGGTGTAGTCTGTCTCTTCAGGCCCAATCCGATCCGATGTGTCAGTGGAAACAAAGGACATATTTGTTTCGGCGTGCGGCGCTGCTATTTTTAGCAGAACTGGTGCAGACCAACTGGGTTTCTCAATAGTATATTTTGAAACATCACCGATAACAAAATTTCCGGGACCGACAAATACCCCTTTTTCCCCCAGTATGGGCAGATCTATAGTGGTTTTAAATCCGGCGCTGCCGTTGTTAAATACGCCAAATTCCGAATTTGTTTTCATAAGCCATAGATCGTCGGGCGGTACATATATATCGATACCAAGAATGTTATAGTGGCTAATTATGCCTCTGGGCATCCTGAATTCAACATACGCTCTTCCTGAGAATATGAGTTTTCCGTTTTTAGTGAAGATATAGATATCTGTACTACCCCGGGCAAATTTCAATTCTATTTGTGTGCCTGTATAAAAACCGTTGGCGTTCATGGCTGCAGAAGCGCTGCTGTTGATATTCATGGATCCCTTGAGAATCAAAGCGTCTCCCTGCATAGCCCAGTTTGCGTTATTTATATCCACCCATGTGTTTGGGTTCATTTGAATATAGCTGCCGCCGTAACCATCGCCTATATACATCCCCAGCTTAAGGCGGGGCCCTTTAGGTTCAAATAGTTTTTGTAATTTTGACGGAAGTTCATTAGGAGGACCATAGGTTATGCCGCCCGAAACCCCATTGATGTAAAGTCCTGAATTTCCCAGGGGGATGCCGCCCGTGCCGATGATCCAGGAAAATTCCGCCTGTTTCAGGCCGATGGGATATATTTCGGAACGATTGGCAAAAAGGAGGGTTGCGCCGATGGTTCCCGCCCTTGGGATTACCACAGTGCCCCCGCCGCCTATGATATACTCTTTGCCGTCTATGTAGAAGGTAACGAAAATATTACTAAAGGATAATTGGCTGATTTTAAAATCCGGAAGCCTGAAGGTACCGCCCTTTACCTCTATTCCTTTTGTCGAAGATAATTTTACTTCCGGAAGCGACAGCGATACGCCTTTCATAAAATCCGGCGTCTTTAGGTTTACTAAAGAAAAGCCGATCCTGTTACTTGTAAATTCCAGAGTGGGATTATACATTTCCAGTATAAATCCTGCAACATTTACTTCGAATTTTGGCAGCTCAATATCCCCCAGGAATTTTCCGTTGTAGGGATCAAATTGGGCGTTTTTGATGGCGATTTCTTTTCCTCCCCAGGATCCAAAAGCAGACGGCAGCTGTAATCGGCATGATTTGAGGCTAACATAATACTGGCCGCCGGCATTTTTTTCGAAATAAAGAGAATCGATTTTTACACTAAACCCCGCCAATTCAATATTCATTTTTCCAAGACCGCCCTGAATTTCGAGGATTTGTCCGTTCCATCCAAGTTTTAAAACAGTAAGATCGAAGCCGGTCTCCGCAAGTCCTTTAGGATAACTGGCAGGCAAAGTTGCGTTGGCGCTTAATGTAATGGCAGTATCGTTCAGTGCAAGAGTATTAACTCTGATTCCTATACCGCCGAGGATTTCAAAATACAAAGAACCGCTGAATCCCGCATCAAAAGATTGTAACCCTGTACGGGTAGATAGTTTAAATCTGTTTATGTAAAATTCAGAATCTTTTAGCGAATTCGGAAGAGCCGGGGCAATAAGCTTTAATTTTCCTGATATATCAATAATGAATTCTTCACCAGTTCCCATGCTAAAAGTCAATGCGCAATCTTTTATTTCGACATAATTGAAGATCTTGGCGTTTAATTTTGATACGCCGATATCAATATTTTTAATCTTCCCATCAGTATTGATGCTGAAATTCCCTATTTTGATTTCAAGTCCTCTAAGCCCATTAGGGAAATTATCCGGCAGTAAAAGAGTTCCCGAAATATCAATTCCCATAGGGGTATTTTCTTCTTTCAAGAGCTCAAGGCGGGCTCCCTTCATTTGTAATGAATTGAAAAGTTTTTGATTGGGGATATCGACGCTTGCGTATGCTGTTTTTATGCCCATAAGAGTATCCAGGGATACTGCGATCCGGGTTTTAAGTCCGCCGATTCCTTGGGGGAATTTTCCTTCCGGAAAAATAACTGTTCCGGCCAGGGCGAAATCGAAATAATTCACTTGCCGGGTTATGCTCACCACTGTATCCGAAATCTGAATTGAATTAAGGAGCGTATAAACTGCCCCCGGTGTTGTAGCATAAGAGGCGCTGAAGGAACTGATGCCGCCGTCAAAGTCTATCCTAAAATCCTTAATCGACGCGGTTTGTCCTGCAAGGTATCCAGGGAAGCTTGAAGGAAGAATTATACCTCCTGATACGCACAGCCCGCCATTCTGTTTTTCTCCGTCCCAGTCAACAAAAATTTTGATTCCGGAAAATTTAACTACGCTGATTTCCAGGGAAGGAAATGATGCTTCCGCTTCAAACCGGCTGATGCCGGGCTTTTCGGTATTAATAATAAAGTTCTTAATTTTTAACGATGATTCCGCCATGGTTCCGGGCATATTACTGCTCAATAGAATATCCCCGGTAATTGATACTTCAAGACCGGTTCTGTCATTTTTATTTAATGACAGGCTGCCGTTCTGTAAGAATATTCCTTTTCTTGATGGCAGTACCGCTCCTTCAAGATTATTTAAAGTTACGGCTACTGTTCCCAGCGATCCATCTCTTGTGATTTCAAAGGTCGTAATTTTTACTGTTTTGCCGGCAATAAACGGGGGCATTCCTGTTTCAGGAAAGACGGCGGAGCCTCCAAAGCTGAAGCTTCGTTCTTTGTTAATACTGAAACTGGACAGGACAAACTTAATACCCCGAAATTGCATGGTCAGGGCGGTTTCCGCATAAATTCTATCAAAATCGAATTCACCCTTTAATGGATTAAACCGTATTTGTTCAATAACCAGCTCATTGGCTTCAAATTCTGAAGGGAAATGAAACATGCTGTTGTTTATCAGAATCCAGGGTTGATTATCAATATAACGGACAGCCAAGCCCTTACACGTTAAAGCCCAGGCATCCAGAAAAGGAATAGTAAACTCATCTTCTGTAAACACGTAAAATGAAGTAATATTTCCACTAAGGTCCGCCGTAAAATCCTGAATTAAGATACTTCGGCCTGAAAGTATTCCCGGTAACGTTATGGGGAGGTTAACCGTCCCGCTTAAATTAACTATTCCGTTTTGAATTGAAAAGTTATCCAATGCAAAACCCATTCCCCAGAAATTAACCGGGTCAATAGAAGAGTTTTCAATGGCAAGGCTGCCGTCGGAAAGGCGTATGCCGTGAATACGGAGTTCCGTTCCTTCCATAGTTGCGGGAAGAGTTACCCCCGCTTCACGGATAAACAAGCCGTTATTATCGAAGGTGAGTCCTTCAAATCCGAACGTAAAACCGCCTAAGTCCGCCTCATATTGCTCAATTTCCATATTTACAGAAAATTTTCCGTCGGTTTTAAATTGTACAATTGGAAAGTGCAGGGTGTGTTTATCGAAAGGCTTGGGCATCGTAACCGCAACGCTCCCTTCAAATCCGTTCTCAGAGAACCGGGATTCGGTTAACTTAACCACCGCTCCAAATAGTGATAGTATTTCTGTGTTCTGTTGAAGGGTAACTGTTTCGGGCAAAAGGCCAGCGCTATTATATTTGAGTCTTCCAAATTCTATCTCATACCCCCGGTAGCTTGCCTTGTTTGAGACTGATGTCAGGCCGTTATATTCAAAACTGAAGCCTGTTCCGGAAATTTCCCAGCCCGCATACGTGTACCGCCCTTCCCCGGCAGGGGCTTCTCCGGTTACGGCAAAGCCCGCAATGAGTTTTATGCCCTTTCCGGTAATTGGTATTTTGATATCTTCGTCCCACCAGACGGCGCTGAGGGAACCTGTAAGCCATATCCCCTCCTGGTCGATGAGACGGGAATCGCTATCTACCCGGTACCCGTTGGAGGCGGTAAACCGGCTCTTCCCGGAACCGGGTTCAGCTTCTACTACATTTCCCTGGGAATTAAACCGGGTTTTGCCGAAATCCATTGCGGTTTTTCCGTTAAATGACAGATCTATCCGGGGCGTCTCGCAGGAGAGGACATAATTGCCTCCCAGCTTTTCCAATTCCGCTTCCGGGAGTTCTACCGGAATATCAAAGATAGTGATACTGTGGTTAATCTCTCCTGATTTGCCGCTTAAAAAATTTCCATCCGCAGCAATCCTGCTTTCAGGAAAATCGATAGTAAGGCTGCCAAGTTTTTCAGGAAGCTGTAATATACCTGCTCCCTGAAGATAACCTTTGTATTGTGAAGAAACAATTCCGCCAGAGTCCAGTAATTCAGAAGTGAGTACAGGTTTCAGGTTCTTATAGGCAATACGCCAGCCGTTTATGGTAAATACGGGCGATTCCTTTGAGGGATTAATGCCTAACACGGACTTCTCGTTAAAACTAAAATTATCAAAATTAAGAACCGCAGGTTCCATGCCGGAGATGCTGCTTGATCTCAAGTGTCCTATCTTTATGTGGCTTCCCAGAAATTCAATATTTTCGGCAGTATAAGAGAAACCCCCCAAATTAATATTTTGATTTTTCGGCAATGTTCCTGCCATTTCACCGGTATACTCAAATTGTACCTTTGGAAATTCCCAGCTTTCCCTGCCGCTGGAGTCCTTTATTGTAAAACCCAAAGGAACTGCTACAGTTCCGAATACGCCTTCTCCGGTAATGATTCCACCTTTTATATAAAGAGAAGTTCCGTAGGGCGTTTCCACAAAATACTCTTCTGTAATAGTTCCTTCGGCGTATATCTCGTCCTTGTGCGTATGTACAAGCCCTAGGTTGATGAACCGGCGGCGATCTCCTTTATGAACAATAAGTCCCTGGCTGATAAATATTCCCCTTTCCGTAAACCGGGAAGAAAGGGCAATAATGGAAAATCCATGAATTGTGGTAGTAAAATTCTGTATATTTCCTCCTGTTTCCCAGTCCAATCCTTGATTGGTAAGAATAAAATCATCAACATTAATTTCTCCATAAGTATCCGAAATCAGCGTCCCCGAAATATACAGTTTTCCGTCGAGGCCGAATTTGACGCCGTGGGATTCGAAGACGCCGCCAGGACCTTTACAGCTTATTTGATTGGTGTAAAAATCGGCGCCTGCATACACCAATCCGTTTTGACTATCAATGGTGAAATTCCGTATTGTAAGTTCTTGAGGTTCATAACTTTGCGGCAGCTTAAGCACTGCCTCATAAATGTCAAGATAATGCCCCCGAATTCCCGCTGCCTTTATGCCATAAACCGTTCCGCGTAAATCCAGAGTTAAAGGATTATCCGGCCTTATGGTAATGACTCCCAGAACATTACTGGAATGCGCTTCGGCTCGTCCTTCCGCAATTTCAAGTTCCAGGCCGCCATTTTTATCGGCAAGTAAAATGCCATGTTTTCCCAGTTCTGCGGCATTAAAGGAAAGGGCGTCCCCAAAAAGCCACTCTCTGGCCGATTGAATCCTAAGCTTTTCCGCCTGCGTAATAGTAAATCCAGGAACAGTCCCGCTGCCCGCAAACAGGCCTTCTCCATTAAGAGAACTTGACGTTCTAATCTCTGCGGTATCTCCAATAACTCCGGTACCGCTTAAGAACCGGATCACCGGGGGGAACCCAAGCTGTGTTTTGCCGATAGTTATCGTACGGTTTTCTTCAATATTTTGGATTATAAGAGGTCGAGTGTATTTACTGTCTTCAAGGCCGATTCCCATTTCCCTGTCAAAGATTATACGGTTTCCCTCTATTTGAAATCCATCGGCTTCTACTTCAAATCGCGAAACTCTGCTTTTTCCTGACATAGGAAGATTCTCTTTCGTTGTTATTTCATCAAGCTGGATGGTTTTCATAAAGTTCTTTTTTTCAATGCCATTTGTTGTTGTGATTTCATAGATAGAAAGCTGTGCCGGTATTTCAAGCTGGATATCTTCAAAGATGTCCGTCCCGGAACCGGTAATTCGTTTTCCGGAAAGGCCAAAACCATTAATATTTTCAGAATAGGATAAAGTATAATTAGCCGGGAGTGTACGGTTATCCAAAGCAAAACGTTTATACGCTTCACTCTGGTTCCCTGCCCGGTCAAAGGCGATTATATGAACAGTATAGATCGCCGTATTGTCCAGTTGATCCGTTGTGAATTCACCGGCTGCCGGGTCAATGTAAAGGGAACGGATTATTTTATTAACAGAATTTATTTCTTCAGAAATGATCAGGTTAAGATAATCAAGTCCTGATTCATTATCCTGAATCGTTCCCCATGTAATTTTTTTGGCATCTTCCATCCCGGAAGGAACTTCGCTGACCGTTATTGCCCCCTCCCCGGCAGGAATGAATATAGGACGGGCAAAATCACTCTGAATAGCCGTGGCTGTAATCTTTCGGTTTCCTGCATAGTCTATAGCGCAAACGGCGACTTGAAGTTTACCTGAGGAAAGTCCGCCAAGAAAAGATTTCAGATCCACCTCTGTCTCGTTATCCGTTGTTTTAATCCACGATGATAGATCGCATACCCTTAATTCCTCTTCTTCCGTGGGCAGATGGACATCACCGGCTGTAATAAAATACCGGTATTCGGCGACGCCAGTCATATCGGCAGGTTTGTTCCACATGACCCGGGCATATCTTTCTTTATACCATTCACCGGCAGACGCCTGGGGAGCCACGGTAATTCGCAGGTTTACTGGAGCGGCGCTGTCTATCCTGAACTGGTATTGGGTTTCTGTACTTACCAATCCGTTTCCCGAGACGGAGGAAACAAATAGACGGTAGAATTCCCGCTCTAAATTATCTGCAAGGTATAGGGAAAGTTGGCCGGTAAGACTTCCGGCATTGGGATATACGATTCCCCGGAGTACGGCTTCGGGTATCGCCCCAATATTCTCCGGATTGTATATTTTTTCCAGCCGCCATTGATACTGTTTTAACCCGGAAAGAGAACCGGAAACCGGTATAAAGTTGAATTCCGCCGTTTGAAGCATGACCGCCTGTTCCGGATATTTTGCCTCGCCATGAGTGGTGCTCCGTATCCGGGGCGCCCCGGGAATAGTGAAGTCAATGCCGAGTACTCGTCTGAAGGTTTCGCTGAAATTTCCACCCCCATCTTCCAGGCGGAAATATAAATAATTCGTTCCTTCTCTAAGATTCAATATACTGAATTCAGGACTTGAATATTTCCGTTCCTCAGAAAAAACAGGTTGGGCATTCTTATCCTGCTTTAAATCCCAGTACCATGCAGTAATCGTGCCATTCTCCGCCATTTTGTTATCTATATACTGATCTTTTCCGTGCAGGGTAACCAATATTTCGCTATCGGCGGAGAAAGCTCCGTCTTCCAGGAACAGGCCCGGTACAGACTTGCCCTGAAGATCTACTTGCAGGACCTCTGGGGCGCTACGGTCTATAATAAAAGTATAGTCTGCGCTTTGTCCGGTATGTTGAACACTGTCCTGCGCTATGATTCTAATGATGTGTTTGCCTTCGCTGTAATTATTAACGGGAATGACAAACGAGGGTTGGGACCATGGGATAACCTCAGTTTTTGTTCCGTTGTCAATCTGGAACCAGACTTTTTCTACAGCAGTTATTCTATCTTGAGCTGTAATCCTGATAGTGAGCTGGTTTTTTACCGCATAGGAGGGAACTTCCGCATTAGCTTCGGGAGCTGATAAGTCGATAGTAAGCTCGCCGGATTTTTCAGTCTGATTTCCATTTTTATCCTTTACCCTGAAGCTGACTCTTCGATAAGTTCCTTCCGAAAGCATGGCGGTTTTTCCGGTTTTCCAGGCGTCTGTAGTACCGCTCGTTATTTCCCGCCATTCCCAGGAAGCATCATCAACGCCGCTTGAGGCGTCGGTAGCGGAAGCGCTTATGGTATTAACGCCGCTTGCTCCGGATGGAATAACGATTACAGGACCCGTCAGGTCTATCCGTACATAGAGGATTATTTCTTTCTCATTGCCGGCTTTATCAGTTGCCTTGAGTTTTATCCGGTAAAGCCCGTCGGCTACAGCCCCTGGAATAAAGGTAATAGAACTGCCGTTAAAAACAGCGTTCTCCGCAATATTCCACTGGCCATTTTCCGTTTCCCGCCGTATGTCGGCGGTAAATTCGCCAATGCCGCTGTCACTATCGGCGGCATTTACGGAAAGAGTTCTTGAGTTCGTCCAAGAAGCACTTTCAGGACTTGTTGAAAATTGAGGCGCATATCCTATCTCGGGAGGAACAGCATCTATATTGAAACTGAATTGACAAGAAGCGGCATTCCCGGCGTTGTCGGCGCAGTAAATGGTCATGGCGTGTACGCCGCCTGTTAAACCGGATACTTGAACATTCCCGGAATAGATGCTGCCTACCTTCATAAGGGATAGCGCATTAACACTACCATTATCTATGTTATATTTCCAGACGGTGTTATTTATGCCGCTGTGTTCTTCTTTTATAATAGTAACGTTAACCGGAATATTCCATTTGCCGTCTTTAAATGTGGCAAGTTTGTCAATGTTGCCGTTTATGACGGGCGGGGTCCCGTCAATGTTTACAGGAACAACCGAAGATGCTGTATTCCCTGCAAAATCAGAAGCATAGAGGGTAAGGTCATATCTCCCCTCAGGCAATCCTGGTATAGTAAATGCCCCTGTTTCACCATTTGAACTGTTATAGAATGGTTTTATCGAAAAAGGGTCTCTTCCTTCAGGTTTAATAACCAAAGAATTTGGATCGATTCCGGAAATATCATTTGTTACTGCCTTGGAATCAATAACCTTAATGTCCTTAAACTGAAAATCCGGCTTAGTCCAGCCAAACGGAACGGTAAATCCGCTTATCAGGGGAGCCTGCGTATCTATATTTAATGCGACGGGAACTGTTGTGCTGTTTCCGGCTTTATCTTGAATGGAGAACAATGCGGTATGCTTTCCTTCTTCAGTGATCCTTACCGTTGTTTCTGCATCCGGTATATTTGTTTGTTTACCATTTATGGTGAATTTCCATGTATTTAAATTCACTCCCGTTAATAAATCACGTGCGGATACGCCCAATGTAACGGCCCCTCTGGACCATGCCGATTCAGGAATTCCCGTTATATTTATAACAGGCGGAGTATAGTCGAAGATTATGTAGGAAGACGCGGTGCCTATATTACCAAGCGCATCCTCGACTGAAAAATCGAAATAGCGAATCCCCTCCAGGGCTTTGTTTATGGGGAAATAAACCGAGTTTGCTGTTTGAATACCGGGGCCCTGGTACGTCCAGGAATTATTGTTCACCCCACTGTAGTCGTCTTTTGCAGTAGCATAAATGGTTGTTGGCGAACTAATCATCTTGTTATCGTTTTGAATAGTAACCGTAGGCCCGTTAGTGTCAAATAGTAAAATAAGTTCTTCTTTGTTAATACTGACGAGTTGCCATCCGGAAGATTTATATTCGTATTTTTCTTGTGTAATTACGATTCTAAGGGAATCAAAAAACATATGATAACCTAAACCATATGGCGGTGAAAATGAATTCATTATAACATTATTTTTGTCATAAATAACGCCATAAAATTGATTCTTTGTTGTCGGGCCGGGCTTATTTGCAACCTCTATGCTGAGTGTTACGCCGATACCGTTAAAATAGTAGGAGTTACCTTTGCTTATGAATCTATAATTTTCTAGAATAGTTATAAGGATATAATCTTCATCAGGAATTGCGTAAAATTCCATTATGCCAAATATCCGGTCTGTAAATGACAGGAAGAAAAAAACAACTGTGATATAGAAAATGCATATTTTCCTCATGTTTGGTTTACCTCCCCCGAAGCGGGATTATGTTGACAAGGTCAATAATATTTTGACTCTCCGGCGTACTGCGATAGATAGATACATTTCTCCCGTCATACACGCAGAAGAAAAATATTCCGTTTATAGCGAGACTCGTGCTGTAAAGCCGGCTTTTGATTGCCTGAACCTCGCCGGTTTTCCGATTAAAAAAAATCAGGGCAGAATCAGTGTTTTGTGGCAAAATTGTACTGTTTTTTAATATTGGCTGACCAACGCCAAACTCATACAAGAGCAATTTATTCCCGTTTTTCTGTTCCAGAAACCCGGCCTTGGCTTTGATGTTATAATCGGTAAAGAAAATCTCCGTATCCTCCGAGAGTCCTGCAATTCGCTTTTCATTAAAAAGATCGGGATCAAAATAGGAGGTATACCAGCTTCCGTCTCTCCGGTATACCAGGATAATTCCCTGCTCTTCGGTATAAAGAATGCCGGGTTCAAACCCTTTTTCCATCCTGAACCATTCCCGTACTTCAGAAGTTCCCGACTCCGGATTTACAAAGGCAAAAACCTGTTCAGTTTCTCCGTTCTCCGCTATAGCGATTCCTATGTTTTTTTCTATTAAAGGAATTTCGTAGTACCGCGTTATCTCCGCCGGTATGGAGAATTGGGCTTTCCTGAAAAAACCGTCAGGCCCTCCCTGGATTATTTCAACCGTATTGCCGCGGATAATGGTATAATTGAGATCTCCGCTGAAGTTGACGCTTGAATAGATCTGGTTTCCCTCATCAAAAGAACCGGCATCTTCGCGGATCAGGAAATTTTCTTCTCCCGAAATAAAGAGAAAAAGTTCTTTTCTGTTATCTTCGGAAATAGTAAACCAGCCGTATTCATAATTGTTAAAGACATTTCTGTAGGTTTTAAATTCTCTTGCATCGCCGATCTTTTCATTTAGCCGGGTAATTGTTTGGTGAATGGGATTAAAGTTATCCGCTGTTATTCCTGTGGTATGGCTTAACTGTCCATTGGAGAGGATGTATACTGATGCGCCGGAAAGGCCGGAACCGATAAGCGTATATTGTGATACCGCGCCCTTGTTCCGTATTTCCGGGACGGAACAGTAACGCAATTCGCCGTTATGATCCGTTTGAAGGACATAAACTCCTTCTTTACCGTTCTCACTGCCAATAAATGCGGCGTATTGCCAGGGTCCCGAGGCGCTGAGAGAAAGAGCATGGATATTCCTTAGTCCTTCCGGAAGACCTTCCGTCCGGTAGTCTTCGGTATTCCCTTTTCCGTCTCCTTTTTTAATGCTGAGTACGCCTTCCTCAACACAAAAGATATATATACTCCCATCGAAGTTCTGTATAAGTCCTATTTCGCTTAGCTGTTCTGATGCAGGAAAAATTCCTGCGATAGCCGCATCAATAATCGTATCCTCCGGGATCCCGTCATTGCCCTGCGGCAAGGTTCCCGGCCCGGATCCTTCCTGCGCTTCCGTCCCGGGAAGCGAAATTTCCGCCTGGTTCTCATTTTCAGGCCGACCCTGGGAAAAAAGTGTAATACCACTGACCAGTAAAAGCGTATATGCAAACCAATTCTGTAAAAAGTGTTTCATCATAACCTCCATTATGTTTAGAATTTCCTTTGAAGGGATTTCTTCTCCTACGTGTATATATGGACTTGTCCCCTAATTTGCTTTAACCGGAGAATTATTTTTTAAAATATTTTTCTTGCCTTGACGCAAAAAAATGATTATTCCATTTAATATGGATGATCCTTGTTTTTGGCCGGAATTTTTAATTTTTTCCATCTTTGCCTTTCCTATATCGGGAATCGACATTTGTTCCCGCCGTATCCCGGATATGCTCAGCCTCCCTTGTTTTCTTCTTATCTTTTTTGTCCGTATATTGTTTGCTCCGGAATCGCTTCTTATGTTTCTGGGAGCCGCCCTCTTCGGCGGGGCGCTGTTTTTCTGCATCAGGCTGGGAACAGGCGGACTGGGCTTGGGGGATGTAAAGTTTGCCGCCGTGATAGGGCTTACCTGCGGGTTCCCCCTTGTACTTGCAGCTTTTTTCATCGCGTCTGTCCTGGGATTTGCGGCGGCCGTCATCCTCCGTATTTCCGGTATACGGATAAAATTCCTTCCCTTTGGTCCTTTTTTGTGCGCCGGGACCGTTACCTCCCTTTTATTAGCCCATTTTTTGCAAATTTTTAAATATTTTTTTGTTTATTAAAGCAAAACCGCAACACATTCCCCTAATAGATATATAAACGCCGGATCTGGAAGCCGGCCGAACATCTTTGATTCGTTGCGAAGGGTACATACCCCGGCCCCTTGGGGCGGAATCAAGGGTATGTACCCTGAGTCAAATACCTTACGAGAACAACATACCCCGGCCGCTTGCGGCGGGGTTGTTGATAAAGGAATGTTTATCATGATGAGAACAAGACGCCGGTTATTCCTCCGGAATGCCTTCTGCCGTATTTGTGCGGGGATCTTTATGTTTTCCTGGGCTGTATTCAACGCCGGAGCTCAGCAGCTTAGAACCATGGATTTCAGAAATCAGAACATCATTGATATTCTGATGGTTCTGGCTGAGGTTTCAGATACTTCTATTATACCCGATGAAACCGTGGGCGGAACCGCTTCCTTTCATTTTACCGATTCGGATCTTATGGACGCCCTTGACGCCTTTCTCTCTCAGTACAAACTCTACCGCCGAAGAGAAGGGAATATTATCCGGGTATCCCGGATCAATGCTTCTTATGACCAGGGGAGGCGGCGGGTCTCCATGAAGGCCGATGATGTGGAACTTGAAAGCCTTATCAAGGCCCTGGCCCGTTCTATAAATAGATCGATATTGTACGATTCATTGCCCAAGATCACCCTTTCAGTGGATATTGAAGAGGAAGAGCCGCGGAAGGTCCTGGATATTCTAATGCTCAAGCTTCCGGACTTTATTTTGGAAGAGGACGATTCCTGGTTTTACCTTCGCAGAATTCCGCCGGATCTCCCGGGGACAAAGTCATCTCAAATTGACAGGATCAGCAGGGAAGGAGACAGTTATTCTGTCAATATTGAACATGGAAGATTTCTTGATGTGATTGCTGAACTCTTTAAAAAGGGAGACAGGGAATATTCACTCCTTAGCCGCTCCGATAGCGTTCTTGAAAATCTCTATTTTTCCAATAAGGATTTTGAGAGCCTTCTCAGGATAATCCTGGAACAGGGAAACGCTGATTATACGGTTAATAACGGTATTTATTATATCGTAGAACTTCAAAGGCGGGATGTACTTAAAAAGCTTAAACAGACGGTAATTGTTCCTCTGCGGCATATTCCGGCCCAGGATTTTCCTTCTATCCTGCCTGCCGAATATTCCGCGGGGAATGTGCTTAAAATCGACAAGAATTCCAATACCCTGATCCTCACCGGGACATCTGAGGAGATTAACCCAATAAGGGAGTTTGCCGCTGCTATTGATCATCCCGCAGAAGGTCTGCGCTACGGACGCTTTGAGCTTAAATATACCGGGGTAAAGGAACTCCTGGATATGATCCCCGCAAAGCTCCTGCCCATGGCCCCGGCCGTTGTTCCGGAAACCAACGCCTTTATTGTCCAGGGTTCGGAAGAGAGCCTTGCCGCCCTGGAAAATTTTATTGCCGCAGTAGACAGGAAAGATGAAGGATACCCTATACGGCTTAAGTTTATCAAGATCGATGAACTTTTAAAGAACCTTCCGCCGTCGGTTAAGGGAGAAGATCTCCGGGATTCGGGTTATCCGAATTTGATTTTCTTTACCGGCCCTCAGGAAAAGCGGGAACTTTTTCTGCGGGAACTTGCGGTGGTTGATAAACCAAAGCCTCAGATCCGTTATGAACTTTTGGTTGTGGAATACATGAAGAGTAACGAAAAGCGGTTCAACAAAAATTATAGCGCCGCAAAAGTGGAAGAAAAACTTGCTCCGGATTTTTCTTTTCTCGGTAATCTGTCGAATGTTATGAACCTGAATTTCGATGTAGTAGCCCAATTCGGCTATCAGTTTGCCCTGAACCTGAGCGTCCAGCTCGGGGAAAACCTGGCCCAGGTATACGCCGACACTACACTGAACGGCCTTTCCGGCCAGGAGATCCGTTTTCAGAATACCGATACTTTCCGGTACCAGGAATTTGAAGTAGACGCCGATACGGGAAACTTAAGCCGTACAGGAGTTACCCGGGAGATTAGTTCAGGTCTTATTGTAGGGTTGAATGGCTGGATATCCGGGGACGACATGATCACCATGTCGGTAAACGCCACGGTTTCCAAACAGAACAGCAATCCTTCCACAGATTCCACGGTCATACCCTCCACTTCCGAACGGGTGGTGAATACCCAGATTCGCACCCCCTCAGGAAAGCCTGTGGTACTGAGCGGGCTTATAAAAGAAACAGCTGAAAAAAACAATAAAAAAATCCCCATCTTGGGCGATATTCCCCTCATAAAGCATCTTTTTGGAGAATCCTTTAGCAACAAAGAAAAAACAGAAATTGTAATTTATATTGTTCCTTATCTAGTCCCTGATGAAGATGAAGAAAATGATATACCCCTAAGGCTGGAGAGGTACTACCATACTTTTATAGGAAGAAGGGGTTTATGAATGCTCAGGCAAATGCCGTACTGCGGCAGTATTTTCCCCTTCCCGGGGGAACGGATCAATACTCCCCTGAGTTTATTGAATCTAACGGGGTTATTAAACTCCGGGAAGAATCGGAAAGAATTATCATTGGTATTACCGAAAAGACAAATGAAGAAACAAAAAACGCACTTCTCAATTTCCATCACAAACCGGCCGCCTTTGTTGAACTTGATGGGGCCGAACTATCTGCATGGCTTGGCAGTATTATGGGAGAGGCTGATACGGCGGATGCCGAAGGAGAGGGAACCGCCGATTCACGGGTGCTTCTGGATAAACTCGCCAATGACGCGCCGGTGATAAATCTCGTGAATTCGATCTGTATCGAAGGGATACGTTCCGGCGCCTCGGATATTCATCTTGAATCGGGAGAAGGCGGCATCAGGGTACGGTACCGCGTCGACGGAGTCTTGCGTACCGTACGGACAATTGAACACAACCGTTTTCCTGCCATTGCTTCCCGGATTAAGATCATGGCTAATCTCAACATTCTGGAACGGCGGCATCCCCAGGATGGCAGAATTACTGTTTCTATTGGCGATGAACAAGTTGATCTCCGGGTGTCCATTGTACCTATTACCGGAGGGGAATCAATAGTCCTTCGTATTTTGGGAAAGAAGGCAGCCGCTTCTTCCCTTTCAGACCTCGGTTTCAGCGCCGGCCAGTTAGGCTTGCTGCGTAGCCTGCTGCGTCTGCCCCACGGACTCATTCTCATGACAGGGCCGACAGGGAGCGGTAAGACTACCTCACTAAATGCAATGCTTGGGGAACTGGTTTCCGATAAGGTAAAAATAATCACCATTGAAGATCCGGTGGAATACCTCGTTCCCGGGGTAAATCAGATTCAGGTAAATGAACAAATCGGGCTGAACTTTGAAACCCTCCTCAGGCGGGTGCTGCGGCAGGATCCCAACATCATTATGATTGGTGAAATCCGGGATTCCGCTACCACTGAAATCGCCCTGCGTTCTGCCTTAACGGGCCATCTGGTTCTTTCCACTCTGCATACAAACGACGCCGCTTCGGTCATCCCGCGTCTCATTAATATGGGTATTGAACCCTATCTTTTAGCATCGGTACTGAAGGGAGCCGTAGCCCAGCGCCTGGTACGAAAAATCTGCCCTATGTGTAAAAAGTCCTATGCGCCCGCCGCGGAAGAGACCCGGATCCTCTCATATGCAGGCATCAGGACAGAAACTCTGTTTTACGGCGAAGGATGCGCGGAATGTGATCACACGGGCTTTTCAGGCCGTACGGTGATTTCCGAAATGTTCGGAACAGATCCAGGCCTTGAGGAACTAATCATGAGACGGGAAAACATCGGCGCCATAACAGCGTATCTGCGGAAAGAAAACATGCGAACCCTGCTTGAGGATGGTCTTGAAAAAGCCATAGCAGGGATAACCACCATTGGGGAAATTGAACGGGAAGTGATTATCACCGAAGGAGACGCATGATGCGGAGATCCTATTCAAAAAAGGCGGTACTGGAATTTACCCAGATGATGGAAATGCTTCTGGAATCGGGGCTTTCCCTGCGGGATGCCCTGGAGATGCTTACCGGTATGGAGAGCGGCGGCGCTTCCCGGCTGGGTCAGGGAATTTTGGAACGTATCCGCAAAGGCGCCTCCTTTGCCGGAGCGCTTTGCTCAATGAAAAGCGTTTTCTCTCCGGTTTACCGCGGGATGATCCGGGTAGGCGACAAGGCAGGTTCGGTGGAACGGATCTTTCCCCGCCTAAGCTGTTATCTTGAGGAACAGAAAAAACTCCGGGATAAAACCCTTGCCGCGTTAACCTATCCTGCCCTGGTATTTGTGCTAGCCATGGCAGGCGCCGCCTTTCTCGTTTTGTTCGTGCTGCCGAAGATGGAGGATCTGTTCGGCGGCTTTGGCGGTCCGGGAGAAAAAATACAGCGGAATATTAATACTATTGAAACAGTAATGCTGAGTTTTTTGTATTTGTTTGTCTTTTTAACTATAGGGATTGCCGTTCTGAAAACACTGGGAAAACAGTATCCCGAATTTGCCCTCTCTGTTGACTATGTACTCCTGATGCTTCCCCTTGCAGGCGCTTTTCTGTCGTTCTGGGAAAGCCTTAATTTCAGTTTTGCCATGGAAGCCCTTACCGGAGGAGGCGTTTCGGTGGAAGCCGCATTGGAAGAGGCGGAAGCGGTGGTATCCAACCGGGCGTATCGCCGGGCTTTAACGAAAGTTCGGGAGGCGGTGTACAGCGGGAAGAGCCTTTCATCGGCCTTTGGCGGGCGGAAAATCTTTCCGCCCTGTTTAAGCCGATGGATAGCCATAGGAGAAGGATCGGGTAAGACAGAAAAGGTATTCTCTCAGCTTAGAAATTATTTTCAGGATGAGATAGATCGGCTCACATCGCAATTTCTGATCCTTATTGAGCCTGCCTTGATTGGAATAATCGGGGTAGTAATTCTAACCTTTGTGGTTGGGATAATTATTCCTCTGTTTTCGGTCTACGGAAACATAATATGAACAGTAACATTATCGAGGAAAATGTGATGAAAAATGAAGAAAACAAGTTTTATTATGATCCCGAAGGGGGCTGGACTTTTATCGAAACAATTATCGTTATCGGAATTGTGCTGGTCTTAACTTCGTCGGTAGGGTTTATGGCGATAAAGTACCTGGATCGGGCAAAAGTTGTAACCGCAAGGAGCCAGATCGAGACTTTTTCTATTTCCCTGGACGCCTATTTTCTGGACTGCGGGGAATACCCATCAGAATCCCAGGGTCTTGCCGCCCTTTGGGAAGCGCCGGATAGCGCCACAGGCGGGCTCTGGAGCGGCCCTTATGTGAATAAATCTATTCCGAAAGATCCCTGGGGAAATGACTACGAGTACCGGAAAACAGATGGGAATAGTATTCCGTACCTTGTTCTTTCCTGGGGCAGGGATGGTGTGGAAGGAGGGGCCGGGAATGACGCGGATATCAGTTCCCGGGAATAAGTCCGGGGAAAGGGGCTTCGTCCTCCTGGACGCCCTGTTCTGTCTTTTTATTGCCGGGGCGTTCCTTTTTATAATCCAGGGGATCGCCTCTTCCAGCCGGCGGATAGTAATGGAAGCGGAAAATCGGGCTTTTGCCCTTATATCCGAAAGAAATGCTATTGACTATGGCAGGATGGGTTTAAAATATGATGAACAATAACACTGCGCAGAATACCTTTCCGGCATCGGGAGATCAGGGCTTTACTCTGACAGAGGCGCTTGCGGCAATCAGCATTGTCAGTATTCTCCTTGCCGCGCTCCTTTGGGTTTCCTCCGCATCGGTTCGTTCCGTTTTTCTGGCCAAAGGGGCGTTATTTTTCTTTAGAGACATGGTTACGGCAGATGAGAGAATTCGGGACTTGACCGGAAAGGTTATCATTCCCTATTGGGAGGGGAAGGCAGGTTATAACATAAATGCCGCCGGGCGCCGTTCCCGGGAAGAATTTTCTCTTGAAGTTCCATGGTATGGCGGCAGGAAGGGCAATCTGCTCTGTTTTTCAGTTGATTCCTCAGGACTGCTTACCATGAAAACCCTGGGCGGCGGAGAAGATTCTCTTTACACCGCCCCTGTTTCCCTTCGGGTAAAGGATCTGTCCCTTCTCCGGGACAGCAGGGGAAATCTTTTGGGCGTTAAGGTGGGTTATGATTATCGCGGTATATCTTTTCATACTGCCGCGGTGTTTGGCTCTTTTCCGCTAAAAAAGAATAGTATATATGATTAAACACGGCGAAGAAGGTTTTGCTTCAACACAATTTATGGCCTTCCTCTTTTT
>JAITNM010000184.1 GCA_031290475.1 Treponema sp.
GGGCTTCAGCACATCGGCGGGGTAAGAACAGCCCTTTTTAATTACCTCTTTGCCCGTTCCCGGGGCGGTAAATTCATACTCCGCATAGAAGACACCGACCGCAGCCGTTTCGGCGAAGAGTATGTGCAGAATCTCTACGATACTTTTGCCTGGCTCGGCCTGCGTTGGGATGAAGGTCCCGATATAGGCGGCGGCGCCGGTCCCTACGTTCAGTCCGAACGTTTTGCGCTCTACAAAAAATACGCCGAAGAACTGGTACAAAAAGACAGGGCCTATTACTGCTTCTGTTCTTCTGAACGGTTAGAAGAAGTGCGCAAGGCCCGGGAAGCGGCGCATACAGCGGCGCATTCTTTGGAAAACCCAGCTTCCCATGAAAGCGGTTATGATCGGCGTTGCCGCAGTATTCCTGCTGATGAAGCAAAGCGCCGCGCCGGCGAGGGGGCGCCCCACACCGTAAGGCTCAAGATACCCCTGGGCGAAAACGGCGGGCCTTCCCTGGTTACCAAATTCACCGATTGCCTTTTGGGCGGCATTGCATGGAAAAACGAGGATATCAACAGCGATCCGGTGCTGCTCAAATCGGACGGTTTCCCAACCTACCACTTGGCCAATATTGTGGATGATCACCTCATGGGCATTACCCATGTGCTCAGGGCCCAGGAGTGGCTCCCCTCTACCCCCCTCCATGTGATCCTCTACGAAAGCTTCGGCTGGGAACACCCGGAATTCTGCCATTTGCCCATGGTGATGGGCCAGGACGGGAAAAAGCTCAGTAAGCGCCACGGGGCCACCAGTGTGGATGAATTCCGCAAACAGGGGTATCTGCCGGAGGCGCTGATCAACTACGTAGCCCTCCTGGGGGCGTCATACGAAGAGGGAAAGGATATCTACACCCTGGAAGAACTGGCGGAACGTTTCCGCCTGGATAAACTCAACAAAGCCCCCGCGGTATTTGATTACAAGAAACTGGAATGGTGCAACGGCCAGTATATCAGGATGAAAAGCGATGCGGAGCTTGCCGCCCTTGCCCTGCCCTACGCGGCGGGAGAGGGACTCTTCGGCGGCAGGGAAACAGCGCCGGACGCCGCCCAGGAGAAAACTTTTATCGCCGCCATGTCCCTGATAAAGGAGCGGATCAATTTCCTCCACGAAGTTCCCGAAAAACTTCGGTATCTTTTCAGCGAACCTCCCCTCCCCGCTCCGGAAGAGTTCTTTCCCAAAAAGGCGGATCTGGGGACAACAGTAACGCTGCTTAAATTGGGCAGGGAAATAGCGGGCGCCATGGCAGACGCCGGGGAAGAAGAAGCGGAAGCTCTGATAAAAGCCAAGGCCGAAAAAGAAAATGTCCGCCTCGGGGATCTCATGATGCCCCTGCGGGTAGCCGTCACCGGCGCCCGGGTAAGCCCCCCGCTTTTTGGTTCCCTGCGGATACTAGGCGCCGAACGTTCCCTGGCAAGAGTGGAAAAAGCGCTCAAATTGCTCGCCGATACTTGAGAACAGGGTTTCCAAATCATCAAAGCATAGTTCCGCATAACGATCCAGAGGCGTCGCCATATTATTCACGATCACGATCTTGCCCCCTTTTCGCAGGGTAATTTCCGGAACCCCTGCGGCAGGGTAGACCGTAAGGCTTGTGCCCAGAACAAGCAGGAGATCCGCATTGCCCGCAAGGGTTTCCGCGTCCCGAAGGGCCCGCGCCGGGAGGCCTTCCCCAAAAAAGGTTATGGCGGGTTTGAGTACCGCGCCGCACTTGCCGCACTTGGGCAGCTCACCCTGGGCGATTATTTCCACCGCCTGCTCGAAAGACATAAGGTCGGGCCGTCCCCCGCTAATCCCCGCCTTGGCGGCGGAAAGATCCTCTACCTCCGCACGATTCGAACAGCGCCTGCAAAAGTGAACCGAGGGGGAACCGTGTATTTCAATGACACGTTTACTACCGCCCTTTTGGTGGAGGAGATCGATGTTCTGGGTGATCACCCCTTTAAGATACCCCGCCTCTTCAAGCCTCCCCAAGGTGAGGTGTACTATTGATGCTTCTTTTTCTTTAAGGTTATAGATAAAGTCCCTGGAGGCCTTGTAGTAAAACGACGGATCCTTGTCAAAGTAATCAATATCGAAGATCTTCTCCGCATCCATTTCCTTGTAAAGGCCGTTCTTCCCCCGGAAATCCCTGATGCCCGAGAGGGTACTGACCCCCGCTCCGGTCAGGGCCGCGCAGTTTTTCGCCTTGGCGATAAGTTCAAAAAGGCGTCCGGTTTTTTCGTTGAATGAGGCGTTATTTTCCCGCATATTTAGTAAACAGCTCCACTATTTTGGGCTTATTGAACAAGGCGGCGTACTTTCGGGCGCTTGCCCCAAGCGCGTCAGGCTCATCCGCACCGGCCCCCGCTTTGAGGAGCATTTCCACAAAACGCTCATCGTTAAGACCTACGGAGATGATCAGCGCCGACTGGCCGTCCTTGCTTTTAAGGTTTACATCCGCTCCTGAATCAACGAGGATCCGGGCTATATCCCAATATTTACCCAACGCGCAGTCAATAAGGGCGGAACTGCCCCGATCCGCCGATTGGGCGTTAATATCCGCCCCCGCCTTGAGCAGGGTCTTGACTATGCCGTTATCCCCGGCCCTGGCGGCAAGGCTCAAATGGGGCACGCCAAACTTATCCCGGGCGTCCGGTGAAAATCCGGCCTTTAAGAAGAGTTTTACTGCGGAAATATTTTTTTCCCTGACGCTGTTGCTGAAAGATTCTGCGTTAAAAGGAACCCCCATCTCAAGCAACGCTCCTCTGGTCTCATCAAACAGTTCCTGTGCTTCCCAATCTTTCAAAAGTCCGGGTAAAAGCTCCTCCAGTTCCCCCTCGCTTTTAAAGAGGATCATCTGGTCTGCAAAGAGCGCGGGTATGCCGTCTATATCTGTACCGTAACCTATCAGTCTCTTTCCCCTTCCCCTGGCATAGCCGGTAAAATAGGCAAACCATGGAGCATTAAAAACTCCGGGACTTATCACTGCCAGATAAAGGTTTCCGGCGCCTAAATATTCGCCGGATGAAAGTTCAGAGGCGTACCGATCCTCATCAAAAAGCGCCTTGGAGGCGGAAACCTTGAGTTGCTTTAACTTCTTCAACAGGGCGCCGGCGGTCTTCGCCCCTTCTTTATTGTGCAGTACCAGTAATTTCATTTTGAACGAACCCTTATTAGTAATAAAGACGGAACTTCTTCAAATATCAGATTTTGAAAAAACCCCGGATTAATATAAGTATCGGTAAAAATCCGGCTTTTGGGAAGTAAGTTATAGAGGTTTTGCTAAAAAAATCCAGCTTCATTGTGGAATATCCGGTTTCAAATACTTTGCAGGTACCCCACAACCACATAGGCGAACAATGCCGCTATGGTTATGAAAATCACATAGGGTAGTTTTGCCCGGTAATAGGCCATGGGATTGATGCCCAGTATAGGACCGGTAAAGAAAATATCCCCCAGGGCGATTTCGTTTCCAATAAGACCCGCGGCGCAGACCGCCCCTATGTAGAGCCCCGGATTACCGCCCATGGACCGGGTCATGGTCACCGCCAGGGGAATACCGATAGCGTACATGGCCCAGGGATTGTCGAACAGGGCGCCCACGAGGGTGCAAACGCCGAAAATAATAGCCGGAAGCAGCCACACCTGCCCGCCGATCATGTTCTGAACCCCCCCGTTGAGCCATGTGGAAAAACCGATCTCATCCATGCCTGCGGCAAAACATTTTCCCATCACAAACATAACAATCGGCGCAAGCATACTTTCAATGCCAAAGACTACGTTCTTAAAATACTGTTCCGGCGTCATGTACTGCCGGAAACAGTAGAGCAGGAAGGTAAATATCAGGGTTACGAGCATCCCGTAGAGAACATCAACAGCAAGACTGCCTTCTCGTAGAGTACCGATAATTATCGAAGATGAAATAAGCATCAGAATAGGCAGAATCAGATTCGATATCTTGCCCTGGTTGGCGGCATCATCGTTATCTCCCTCGGTCTCACTGCCGGGAGGATAAACAAGCCCTCCGGCTTTAACCCGCTTTGCGCCCTGGCTGACGCTGCCTACCAAGGGCATGAGTTCCAGGGCTAATAACACCACAAATACTATCACGAAGATGGCCGCAAAATTAAACCTGAGAGCCTGAAAGAACAACCCGCGATCGCCGGAGGCCAGAGTAATAATTCCGGTTAAGTAAATACCGGTAAGAGAGATAGGACTGAGTATGCAAAGGGCATAAGGCGACATGCCCATCACTATGGAGGACTTTTCCCGGGGTATCCGCTGCTGATCCGCCACGGAAGTAAAACAGGCGCCGGCTATAAGAATGCAGAGGTATTCGTCAATTGCCACTATAACCATAGACAGAAAAGCCGCGAGCATAGTACCCCTGCGGGATTTAATATGCTGTTCCACCACATGCTTAAGGGCGTTAATACTGCCCGAAGCGGAAAAAAGCCGGGTTAGGGAACCCATGAGCACCACTATCAGAATAATATCCGGCGTTTCCTGTATGGTTAAAAGGATATGCTCATAAAAGGAGCCGATAAAATTAGCCTTGGCCAGCGTGATGGTGACGAGCAGCACCGAGAGCACTATGGACTCCAGGGCGCGTCCGGTGATGATAATGTAGACTACAAGAAAAACCATGGGAATACAAAGCCAAATGGGGTGCGCCGGTCCTGCCGCAGGATTGGGAGCAAAGAGAAATACAACGAGAAACAAAAGAAAAACCACATAATAATTGATGAGAAGCGACAGGGGGGTTATCTTTTTTTTGGAGGGGGAAAAGCCCAGACCGCGCCTTGAATTGAGGAGCCTCATGAGTTTCCGGTACCGTTCCGTTCCCTGATCGTAGACGTTTTTTAAAAACAAACTGTAGATTTTCGGATTATTTCTGATAAGGGCGTTCAGTATGGTTTGATCAAGCTCTAAAACCTGCACATTCCCCTTGGCCTGAACATTCGCCCCCCGCTTATCCCCGGTTATGGCGGCTATTTCCCCAAAATACGCCCCGGGCTGGAGCTCATTAATAACCTCATTTTTTGCGCCCCGGACATTAATAAGCCCGGACTCAATAAAATACATGGCATTTGCCGGGTCGCCGGCCCGGCAAATATAACTATTATGGGCAAATTCCTTTAACACGAGATGGGTTATAATATAATTTAAAACCGCAATATCCCGTTTAGTATCCCCCAGCTTGAAGAAATCCCTGATATATTCACGGGTTATAACCTTTGGTTCCATGCAGGGGCAGGATTATCTTCCTGATCCTTGAGCTCTTGTTTTAAAGGACTGCCATATACGGTCATGAGCTTCTTCCGCATCTTGGGGAAGATTCTGAATCATTTCAAAATTCTTGAAATCAGGCAAAATAAGATACTCTTTTTTCTCCGGAGAAATAAATTGTTCCGACGCTTTGAAGGTACAATAATATCCAAGGTATTCAAAACACTGAGCGCCCCGCTGGGGATCCATTATGAAATCTAAAAAGAGGTGGGCGCCGGTGACATTGGCCGCTCTTTTGGGAATAAAGGCCGCCATAATTCCAAAGCCTATTCCTTCCTTGGGGAAAACTATTTTTAAATTGGGATTTCCCTTTCCCCCTGCCGGATCCCCAAGTTTTGACTTCATAACCTGATCCGTATACATTACCCCAACAGAGATATTCCCTGAGACCAGATCCCTGTCTAAACCCATATCCTTGATTGTTCTGATATTAGGCGCCAGGGAGTTGAGTTTCTGACCCGCGCTATTAATATCCGCGACTTCCTCGGTATTATAACTCTTCCCCAGTGTTTTAAGGGCCATCCCATTCACTACCCGGTAATTGCCGATAATCCCCACCCGGCTCCGAAGGCCCGGATCCCACAAATCCGAATAGCCCTTGATATCCAAAGGGGTCTTGGAAGGATCGTAGACTATGGTCTGAACCCCGGAACCATAAGGAACGGTATATTCGTCATCAGGATCGTAGAACTGATGCTGAAAAATATAATTGATGTTCCCATAATTACGCAGGCTTCTTTTGTTTAACTTTTGTGCCAAATCTTCCGCAACGATGAAATCAATAATATAATCATCGGCAATAACCAAATCGTACCCGCCGCCATCGGTGCTCTCAAGGTTCAACAGCATCTCTTCATTTTCTTCAAAGGTCTTTAATATGACTTCAATACCGGTAGCCCTTTTAAAATTGTCGAAAATTGCCTGGGGGAACATTTCTTCCCAGGTGTAAATGACCAGCTGCCTCGAATTCTGCGCGGACAGCTGAAAAATTGGAAAAACCAGAAGCGCCAGAATCGCAAATATCCGAATCCTTTTCATAAAAAAACTCCCCCGATCTATTTTTATCTATGGAGAAACCGGAGTTTGGGCCGGTTTCTCCAAAAGGGTTTTTCAAAATTGGTTGTTTTGAAAAATCCTCAATTATCTACCGACTCAATGCTAACTTCCGTAGGTCTCGTTATCCCCAGACGCTGGGCCGCGCCTTGGGAAAGCTCAATAACCCGTGATTGGGAAGCGCGGATCCGGTCCGCGATGGAGACCGTTAATTGTTGCCCGCTTGAACGATTGGTAACCCGGATCTTGGTCCCTATGGAAAGCGACGGGTGACCGGCCGTAAGCCCGGTCCCGCTGGAACGGTTCAACGCTACCCCCATCTGGTTAAATTTTCGCAAAGATGACCGAATAGCCCGGGGCTTTTTCTCAGCCTCCGGCACACTGGGGGCAATCCGTACAACAACATTATCCCCGGGTTTGACCCCCAAGACAGAACCTGCCGTGAAGGGAATCGCGGCAATCCACCCCATTCCAGGGGGAATACGGCCGCCAACCTGCATTATCGTCTTCCTATTATTGCTCAAATTAGTTACTTCTACCTTGGTTCCAAAAGGGTAACGAGGATGAGAAATATACAGGTCGGCATCTTCCGACTCATACCAAAAAACTATGCCTTCTTCTGCTTGTTGGGCCAAACAGGGCATTAACAAAAGACTCAACAACCCTATAAATATAAACGCCCTTTTCATCTTGCCTCCTTGGAACAACAGGATTTTGGAGCAACTTTGTAAGTATATTCTAGCTTGTTGTTGAAAAATAGTCAAGAACGGCTGATATTAAGATTTATACTATTTTCCCGATAAAAAAGGACCGCCTCAAAAAAGATGGTCCTTTGAACTGGTTCCGGAATATCGCAAAAATCGGAATCGGCCCGGGTTTTCTTTACCTTTCCAGGATAAATTCTACCCGGCGGTTCTTCCACCAGCCATCCCGGTCTTCGTAAGATACAATGGGGCGGTCGCCGCCGATCCCGAAGGAACTAAGACGGCCCCTTTCTACCCCCCGGGACACCAGTTCATTCACCACGGCCCGCGCCCTGGCCTCGCTTAGGGGCTGCAATTCCCTGCTCTGTTCCCGTTGGCGGTTCCTGGTTTGATTCGGGGGGAAGGTATAGTTGGCATGACCTTCGACTTTTACCCGATAGGCGCCGAATTTCCGGAGTACCAGGGCAATACGATCGAGTATCCATTGATTATTGGCAATAGTCTCCCCGTCAAGATCTTCGAAGCCTCCGGAATTCCTGCCAAAAACAATTGAAGGAACCTGTACCCGGAGCAAATCCCCCTCTTTGATGACCAGAACGTCTACATGAATTTCACCGGTAACCGTAGTTGAATTACCGAAAATATCGGTAACCGTAAAGGCATAGGCATAATCCGATGCGGATTGGACCAGTTCGCCGGGGGCGCCCTCTTCCCGGGAAATACCGCGGCCGTTCCATTCAATCGTATCCGGGGGGGTCCCCTCCCCGCTCCACCGCTGGAACAGGCGATCGGTTTGGGGTTCAAAAATGTCTAATTGCCAGCTCCAAATGTCAGACGCGTCTTTTACATCAACCACAAAGGAAAGTACATCTGCAAACCCGTCATCATCAGGGCTAAAAAATTCCATCGCCGGATCGTTGTCTATTAAAACTGAAACCCTAAGCTCGGGCCCTTCCGTATCCGGTTCTACGTCCGGCTCCGCATCCGGCTCAGGAGGCGGTGGTGGCGGAGGGGAAGGTGGCGGCGGCGGCGGCGGGGGCGGCGGCGGCGGCAGGGTAGGCAGCGGTTCCTCTACCACCGGCGGCGGACTGGCGCAGGACGCGAAATAAAAGCCGGTCAATAAAACAGCCAAGAACAGCACAAATAACGGAAACAATCTTTTCATGAAATTTACTCCCCAGGACTGCGCCGATTAACATAATCGAGCGTTAATCAGCGCCGCTTTGAAATTCACTACCTTAAATCATAGGAATTATTGAGGGAGTTTCAGGGAGTTTATTTGAAATTTTAGAATAATTAACTTTTTTTCTTTCTTTGTATAAAACAAGATCGGCCTAGGAGCCTGCCGGAGAGACCGCCGATGCGGTATTACAGTTTCTGGAGTTTATCAAAAAAACTTCGCATCTCAGTTAATGCGGCCTTGTAGTACTCAAGGTGTTTCCGGTGAATTGCACCCTCTTCTTCCCTCGGTTCATAGGTCTTATCGATCTTAATAAAACTATCGGCGGTCTTTTTCAGATCCGGGAATACTCCCACCCCGTTACCCGCCAGAATTACCGCACCCCACATGGACACATCGTTCATTTTAAGGGTGGTGTATTTCTTGCCGCTTGTATCGGCGTTCATCTGAATCCACTCAGGGGACTTGGCGCCGCCGCCGATAACCCGAACCTCGGAAAATTTCAGTTCCGGGTACAGCCGGTCCGCGCTTCCCAGGGCCAAGGCAAAATCATAGGTAAAACTTTCAAGCAGGGAATGATAAAAATGTTCCGGCTTATGGCTCCAGTCATACCCCATCCAAAGCCCCCGGAGAACGCCGTCAATAGGCATGGAACTGCCGCCTAAAAGACCTATAGACATAAGCCCCTGACTGCCTATGGGCATCCCCAGAATTGCTTTTTCAATTCTGGCGAAGGCGGCTTTTTTGTCTTCGTCATGCCGGCGGTAGAAATTATCGACAAACCAATCAAGGGTTATGCCGGAACCTGCGGCAAAATGGGTGACGTAGAATTCACCGGGGACGGCGGAACACAGGACATCCAGGCGCCGTTCGGTAATATCCGGCCGGTAATCTTTAACACAGCAGCTCACTTCTCCATAGGAGGAGGCCTCAAAAACAACCCTGCCGCTTTCAACATTCCCCGCTCCCAAACATCCCGCCACCTTATCCCCCGCACCGGCAACCAAGGGTATGCCTGAAGGCAGCCCTAAAATTCTTGCATATTCGGGCGCAAGTTTACCGCATACATAATTACAATCCACAATTTGGGGAAGGTACTTTTTATCAAGTCCCAGGGCAGTACAGATCTTACCGGACCAAACCCCTTTCCCCACATCAGCCAACCCTGTCCAGGAAATATAGGAACGGTCAATGATCGCGTCTTCGATATTCAGATTACCCAGCTTTCCAATGACATACCCCGAAATCATGAGGTATTTTGCTATTTTTTCCGATTCGGAGGGAAATTCCGTTTTGTACCATTCGTATTTAGGCGCCATGGCGGGAAAGTTTGTTCCCGCTACGGTAAGAAAATCATCCCGAAGATCTTTCATCTGCCTGCCGGCATAGGGCATATACCGGGTGTCCAGGGAACAAGACCAGGTAGTAATATCTTCCCAGTTTTTATCAACCCCCATAAACCCGGACATCTGCCCGGAGAAAACCATCGCGGCTATGGAAGACGTCTTATCATTCAACTGTTTAGTTACATCTTTAACGCAGGCGAGCACCGAATCGAACAGCTCTGAACCTTTTTGTATAAATACCCCCGGTTCCGGCCGGTAATCTTTAACCGGTTCTGAAGCCTGGGCAGCGCAATTTCCTTTGACATCATAAACGCCGGTCTTGATAAAGCTCGTGCCTAAGTCTACGGCTATAAATAAACTTTCCCGCATTTTCGACGCTCCTCTCTCAGTAGCCTTGAGCTCTTTCCCCTGACAGCAATCCTACCGCGGCGCTCGTCCCAATCCTGTCAGCTCCTTCGCTCAGAAAAAGTTCCAAATCATCACGGGTTTTTACCCCGCCGGCGGCTTTAATTCTAACCCCCGGTCCGATATGTTTCTTAAAGAGCCTTATGTCTTCAATCTTTGCCCCTGCTGTTCCAAACCCGGTAGATGTTTTTATGTAGTTCGCTTTTCCATCGGTAACGCATTTGCAAAGTTTGATTTTCTCATCCCCGGTAAGATAACAGGTTTCAATAATAACCTTGAGAATAGGTTTCTCCCCTATTGCCCGGCGTACCGAATTGATCTCCCCGGTAACCTTGTCAAAATCGCCGTTTTTAACATCGCCGATATTTATGACCATATCGACCTCGGAAGCGCCGTCCTTCACTGCCTGTAACGCTTCCGCCGCCTTGATTCCCTCCGGATTATACCCCAGGGGAAACCCTATTACAGTGCAGACGTTAAGAGAAGGAAATTGGGACTTCACCCTCTTTACATAAGAAGGGGGAATACACACTGAAGCGGTCCCGTATGCCGCCGCTTCTTCGCAGAGCTTCTTAATTTCTTCCCAGCTGGAAACAGCCTTAAGCAATGTGTGATCGATGTGAGACAAAATTTCTTTATCGGTCATAAACAACTCCTTTTTACCAGGGTAAAATATCTCCCTTATGGGTCATATACAACTGATCCCCCGGGTATTTATCAATGTTCAGCGCGATATTTACAATATCTTCCGCGCTTTGTTCAGGCTCAATAGAATTGCTGCTCTGCTTTGCCCTGTCTCCGCCCATCTGCGTGCGAAGCCACCCGGGGTGGAACATTACAACCCGGGCTTCTTTCTCCCAAAGTTCATTGGACAAAAGTTTCCCGAGCATGTTCACCGCCGCCTTTGACATGCAGTAAGCGTATTCCGCCTTGCGCCTGGTAGCGCCTATGCTGCCCGCTTCGGAGGATATAATAACGACTAAGGCGCCTTTTCCTATGAGAGGCCATATCTCCCTGCCGAGCCGGAGAGTTCCCAGGGTATTTACATTGTAATTCTTTATGCAAGTTTCGCTGTCTGTCCTGGCCAGGCCCTTATCATCATGATACGCAAAAATACCCGCCACGCTGTAGATAATATCTACTTTCTTTTCAGAGGCAAGCAGATTCTGTACTGCCTTCTTGACGCTTTCGTCATCCCCAAGATCGCATTGGGAAACATGCAGATTGGGATTTTCACTTTCAACCTTTTTTAATTCACCGGTAATTTGAAATTCAAGCCCGTAAACAACGTCATTCTGCTGCAAATGTTTTTTTGCGACGGCAAATCCCAATCCCCGGCCCACGCCGGTAACCACTACTACTTTGTTCATAACAATTTTCCTCCTTATTTGTCAGCCTGGGCGGCTTCAACCCCCCAGGGATAAAACATGACCTTGTTAAAGAAAAAACCGCCGGCCGCTATTTTCTTAAAAATATCCGGCGCTTCATCCAGAGAAAGACGATGACTGATAATCTCCCTGGCGGTTACGCCCTTTTCCATAAGCTCAATAGAACCCGTCCAGTCAGAACCGGGAAAAGGTCTCGTAAATGAATTCCAGGAACCCCGAAGATCAAGCTGCTCCCGCATAATCAGATCCACTTCCTTTTCCGAAAGTTCAAGTCCCTTATGGGAGATTCCCAAAAGCACCACCCTGCCGAGTTTTGAAACACAATGAATGCAGCTCAACTGTGCGGCGGGGACCCCTGAAAAATCAATCGCCACATTTACCCCGCCGCCGGTTTCCCGTTTTACCTTCTCCGGCACATCGGCTTCTTTGGCATTAATGATCACATCGGCGCCGAGAGATTTCGCTATGTTAAGCTTTTCCGGCCACACATCCACGGCAATAATTTTTGAGGCCCCGTTCTTTTTGGCATATTGGAGGGCAAAAAGCCCGATAGGCCCGGCGCCGTAAATAACAACGCTTTCTCCGCTTTTAAAACCCGACCGCGCCATGGCATGCAAGCCGTTTGCGCAAGGGTCCGATGTGGCGGCGTCTTCATAGGAAATTTGCGAGGGGAGGCGGAGGAGGTTCTTTTCCTTTACCGCGATATACTCAGCCATGGCGCCGTCACAGCGGGACCCATAATAGTTGTAATCTTCACAGAGGGAGTATTCTCCCATTTGACACCATTTGCATTTTTCGCAGGGGACAAGGGGCGGAACCGTAACCCGATCGCCGGTGGAAAAACCTTTAACAGCCTTCCCGGCCTTTTCGATACTGCCTGAAAATTCATGCCCCAGGATAAGCGGCGACACATGGGCGCCGTAGGTAAGAGCCCTGGGTATATCGGATCCGCAAATCCCAACCGCCATCACCTTGATCAAAACTTCATCATCTTTAATTTCCGGAACCGGCGCATCTTCTGTTCTAATATCGCCGGGTTTATAAAGCCTGACTGCTTTCATGTTACTCCCTTCATCACATCTTTTTAAGACGTATTACATTCCACGACAACTTGGGCAGGGTTGCGGATACAACTCCATCGTCAATTGCGGCATTACCGCCGCTGTGGGGTTTTACCTTATCAGGTTCCTGCTCTGTATTAGTGTCTTTGGGATTGGCGCTTTCCACAATGATATGTTCTTCCACCTTGTAGCCTGAAAAACCGCGCAGTTTCAGTTCCAGAGGAAGGCTTTCGGTAAGGTTGCGGTTAATGGCAAAAATAGCAAGATCTCCATTATCGGCAAGGACCGCGGCGGCGTCCAGATAAGGAACACCGGTAAAATCGGCGCTGTCGTATTTTGGCGAATCTATCAAAGCCGCGAGGCTTACGCCCCGGCCGTATTTGGAGAAGTGAAGATAGGCATAATAGGGAGGCAGCACCCACACGCCGCCGCCGTTTGAGGTGCGGATATGGGAAATACAGTTAACAAGCTCGGAGATACAGGCAATCTCAATCCGGTCAACGTGCCTGAGTATGGTGATTAGCATACCCCCCAGGGTTACCGTATCTTCCTGGGTATAAACATCCTCAAGCAGCGCGGGAGCAACGGCCCAGAGTTTATCCGCCGGATGCCGCTGTTCATCAGTCTCGGATACGCCGTGCCAGGTATTATACTCATCAAAAGATATATTTACCTGATGCTTGCTCCTCAACTTCGCTTTTACATAATCAATGGTAGAAATAGTGTCTTTAAAAAACTGATCGGTGGCAAGGGGTTTAGCAAGGTAATTCGCGGTATCATTCTTGGTATTACTTAAATAATGATGAATTGAGAGATAATCAATATCATCGTAAGATTCTTCAAGCGCCGCGGCGTCAAACGAGGGGTATGTGGACATTCCCGGATTTGAGGACCCTGCCAATACGGTTTTTATTGATTTATCCACCCGCTTCATGCCCCGGGAGGCTTCCCTGGCCAGCATTCCATAGGCGGTCCCTGTTGTATGCCCTACCTGCCAGGGACCGTCGATTTCGTTGGTCAGACACCAGTATTTTATTCCGTGGGGCTGGGGATAGCCGTGGGCAATCCGCAGATCCGACCAATAGGTGCCCTTGGGAAAATTGCAGTACTCAAGGGCATACATGGCATCCAACACCCCCCGGGTACAGAGGTTCACGGTCATCATGATCCCTGAACCGTTGAGGCGTGACCAGTCAACAAATTCGTTTATGCCGAATTCATTGGTCTCTATGCAATACCAGGCAACTTCCACCCTTCGGGGACGCTGTTCCTTAGGGCCGATACTGTCTTCCCAACGGTAGGTTGAGGTATAATTCCCCCCGGGGAACCGGTTCAAGGTAAGATTAAGCGGTTTAGTTACTTCAAGAACATCCCCGCGAAATCCATTTGCATCCGCCTTTGGATGCCCAGGCTCATAAATGCCGTGGTAAATGCAACGCCCAAGGGGTTCAACAAAGGAACCAAAAACTTTATCATCAATTTTTGAAATAACAAAATCCTTGTCCAGTATTACTGTTGCCTTTTTCATTAACAAATTCCTCCATAATTATTTGAGCAGCGCTTCCCTAAACTTCTATGTATTCAACCTCCAGGATCCGGCAAAGGGCCTGGAACCGGCTTCTTACATCACCCAGGAACAGCACCTCGTGATGGGTTCCACCGTACTTAAGCCATCCGTCCATGGCCTTACGGATCCCCGAATCGGGCTTAAAGAAGGCGTGATTCATGGGCACGTCTTTCAATTCCTCCGTATCAAGGATCGTCCCCTGACAGGCGATAAGCCGGTATTGTTCACCTACTACGGCGACCAGTGAAAGCAGTGTTGCTATTCCCGGCTCTACATTAAATTTGGGAGTCGGCGGGTTCTCCACGTCCCCGATATCCAAAGGCCGGTCAATGAGGGTTATGCCCCGGTCTTTGCGGGCTACTCTCCAGTTTCCCTCTCCCATGTGGGAAAGCATTGCGGCATCTTTGCCAAAATCCAGGGAGTACATTTCGGTAAAATGGGGGTTCTCCGCAATCATGTGGCCTATTACGGTAAGGAGCAGGACATTCGTATCCCCTTCGGCGGAATAGCCGTATCCTTTGGCCAGGAGGCTTGAACCGCCCAGAATAGGAAGCTGCTTAAGCCTGCCGTCTTCCTTGTAAATATTGAAGAATTGGGAGAACCCGTCATAATTGTTCGCTATAAGGAATTGCTCAAAACCAATCTGCATTCTGGCGGCATACCGGTGGCTTTCGGCCGGCAGCTTTAGATCGATTTTAAAATTCTTTTTATCTTCCGCAATTTGAGCATCGATCTCCGCTTCGGTTACTTTTTCCATAAGGGCATAAACCGGCCCTATGGTCTCGTGATTGGCTTCAAGGCCGAATTTGCGGCAGAAGGCGGCGTCATCCCCGAGAATATCTCCCATGTTATGCATACGCCCGAAAACAGCGACCCTGGTTTTTTTAAGCCTTGTCACCGTGTTAGCCGCCTGGGCCCAATCTCCAACGAAGGATTTAAAATGCGGGGATTTCCAGTCATCGGTAACAATCGCGGGCTTAACTCCGCAGCGCATCAGCACATTTGCCGTATCCTGGATACCGTGAATCCCCTGATTCGTCGTGCAGAGGATCCAGTCCCAGTTGGCGGTTACGTCCGGCAGGGGCTGAATATTCGCCAGCAGAACAGGAAGGCTGTTTTTCTTCATAGCCTGAATCAGCCGGTTTCCGGGACTATAGAGAAGATTAACAATCATAATCCCGTCATATTCTTTATCGTTAAAGTACTTAACGTACTTTTCTATATCAGGCCGTTCCTTGGCAGGACCGGGAAAATCCACCTCCGCAACATCGGAGAGCTGCCGCACTACTTCTTTTGCCCATTTCTCCTGCATTTTGGGGAGTTCCGGCTGGGACTTGTCATAAAGCCCCTGCATCAACCCCAGAAAACCTATTTTCGGTTTTTGCTTTACTATCATGGTCTTCCTCCAAAAAAAATATGCTAATCGGAAAACTACATTCCGGTTTTGCCCTTATCCATAACGACGACCGCCTTTAGTATGGAACCTGCCGCCGCCTCTTTGAAAGCAGTTTCAATTTCTGAAAGCAGAAACCGCTTCGAGATAAACTTCCTGGCGTCGATCTTCCCGCTGTGCAAGAGTTCCATGGCGGTCTTATTCTGCGCCGGAGTTGAGGCGTGTACCCCAAAAACTCCCAGCTCATAATAATGGATACGATTACTGTCCAGATAGCCAAGCCCGTCGCCGGGAAGCCCGCCAAAAAGAGAGAGCCTCCCGCATTTTGCCAGGGACTGAAGGCCGTCGCTCTGGGCGGAACCCACCGAACAGGCGATAATAGCGACATCCGCCCCCTTGCCGCCGGTTAGGCGGAGAATTTCCGGGGCGGCCCCCTCCTTACCCCCGGCAATAAACGTAACGTCATTGAGAATTCCCTTTACCTGCCGCCGGCGTTCTTCGGCGGGTTCTACGATAAATACCCTGGCGCCCCGGGCCTGGGCCAATTCCGCGTGCATACAGCCGATAATTCCGCTGCCAAAGATTACCACATCTTCCCCGGCTTCGATATGCACATAAGACTGGGCGTTAATCACACAGGCAAGGGGCTCACTCAGAGTGAAGGGAACCACGTCATCAACCTGGGGTAATTTATAAACATTCCCCATGAGAAAAGACTTTTTGGGGAAAACGCTGTATTCGGCAAAACCGCCGTCATATTGAAACCCCATGGTAGTAAGATGGTCGCACATGTTGGTATGGCCTTTCTTACAGCTGCGGCATTCCCCGCAACCTATGGCCGGGGCCATGGATACAACATCTCCCGCCTTAAAATCACCGGGAAGCCCCGGAGCAAGCTCCTGGATAACCCCCACCATTTCATGCCCCGCTACCCGGCCTTTATCAATTTTTTCACTGCCGAAACGGTAGGTACGGACATCGGTCCCACAGATTGAGCAAGCCTTGATCTTTACCAGCGCCCCTCCATCGCCAAGTACCGGGACAGCTATCTCTTCCAGGCGTAAAACTTTGTCACCCCAATAACGATATGCAAGCATAAACGTACTCAACCTCAAGAATTTGTTAACATTCAAACTAATATAATCATATTATAACTTATTTTGGTAAAAAGTCAACTAAAAAAATTCATTTTTAGGGGGTAAATCCGGGAATCTAAAGCGGCTCTTTTAAACCTGAGGTTTTGAAAGAACCGCTCTATGCTTAAAAAACCGCAGTTTCGCAGGGCTTTGGCCCGAAAAAAAAGAGGGCCTTGAAGCCCCCTTTTCGTACATTACCATGTTTAGCCGTGAATAACTTTATAATGGGGTGATTTTGGATCTATCTGCATAAGCTCGATACGAATCCCGTCCGGATCGGTGAGCCACGCCTGATAGTTGTAATCGCAGCCCTGGACCGGCTCTTTATCCAGCTTATAACCAAGGGACTTGATCGTGTCGCAAACTGCCGTGAGGTCGTCAACTTCAAGGCAGATGTGGTTAAAGCCCCGCAGCGCCGGTTCCCAGGGATTGTCCTTTGAACCGTCGTAAAAGAGCTCAACAAACTGACTGCCGCCGATATGGATGTAATTTATCCAGGGAGCGCCCGTATTAGGTTCGGGAATATCAAAAACTTTTTTGAAGCCCAGGATCCGGGTGTAAAAATCCAGAGATTTTTCCATGTCCTTAGTAGTAATAGCTAAATGTCCAATACCGGTAATTTTTCCCATTTTATCTTACTCCTCCGCGTTAATATCATTCTCAAGCAATTCAAGAACCAGCTTTAAGGTCTTCCTTGCGTCAATATACGCATAGCGTCCGCCGGTATATTCTCCGGTCTGGAGACAGGTAAAACCCTGTTTTTCACAAACCCCTATCTTGTCTTTCATCCCTTTAATAACAAAGGCGATATGATGAAACCCTTCGCCGTTCTTTTCAAGATCCTGCCGCCAGGTTGACTTAGGATCCTTGTCCGGCTCGATCAATTCGATATCTACATTAGGGCCCACATGAAAGAACGCCAGCTTAGCCCTTGCTTCCGACGGCTGACCCATGAATTTAGTCTGCGCTTCTTCCAATGTCCCTGTCATCTGCACCGGCGGCGGTTCAACGCCTAAAAATTTTGCATACTCAAGTTTGGTTTTTTCAATATCATGAACCAACAAACCAACCTGAGTTACTACATCTGTTCCTAAAACAGGATTTCCCATTTTAATCCCCTTTAAATTTTATTAGAAGTTTGTCATATTTAGCAAAGTTCACCTGAAAGATGATTTTTTTACCTTGCAAACTTCAATCCTGCGAAAACTTCGCGGTTCCTTTGAATAACAGAAAAATGATACCCAAGGCAATTAAGAGCAATATCCATGCCATGGCCGAAGCGTATCCCATCTTAAAGAACTGGAAGGCGTTCTGATAGAGATACAACGAATAAAACAAAGTCGCGTTATTCGGCCCGCCGTCGGTCATTACAAACGGTTCGGCAAACCACTGGAAGGCGGCGATGACAAGAGTTACCGCGTTGTACAAAATAACCGGCGCCAGGATCGGCAGGGTGATATGAAGGGTCTTTTGCAAAAAGCTGGCGCCCTCAATTGAAGCCGACTCATAGAGGGATTCCGGTATATCCTGCAGGCCCGCGAGGAAGATGATGATAACGCCGCCGCATCCCCACACCATCATCAAGATAAGCGCGGGCTTTGCCCAGGCAGGAGAACCGAGCCATGCGGGCCCTCTGATTCCGGCCAGGCCCAATATGGCGTTAATCAGCCCGTTTTCGGGGTTCAGAAGCCATATCCAGAGAATACAGTTGATAATGAGCGGAACAAGGGTGGGAATAAAAAAGGCAACGCGAAAAAACGAATACTTTCTGAGTTCCTTTGAATTGAGCAGAACGGACACCACCAGTGCGGAGAGCAGTGTTATTGGAACTCCGATAAGTACAATATAAATCGTATTAGTGAGGGCCTTCAAAAAAACTTTGTCCTTAAGGAGGCTCACAAAATTACCGGCCCCTATAAATTCGGGATCCGATATAACCTTGTATTCCGTGAGGGAATAATAAAACGAAAGACAAATTGGATACAGGGTAAAGGCGAAAAGGCCGATGACCCAGGGGGATATGAAGATCATTGCCGCCCAGAATTCCCGCCGTTCAGACCGGTTTGGTGAAAAAGGTGTTCCCGCGACCATAAATGCCCCCTACCCTTTAATGCCCGACATGGCAATACCCTGAATAAAATACTTCTGCATCAAAAAGAAAATGAGCAGTACCGGCAGCACCATTACAACGCCCAGGGGCATCAGGATTTCCCAGTTCGGCTGAAGGCGGGAACGGATCATCTGAGCGCCAATGGAAAGAGTGTAGAGCTTGTCGTTCGCCAGGAAAATGAGCGGACCGATAAAGTCGTTCCAGGTCTTTAAAAATGCAAAGATAGCTACCGTCGCCAGCACAGGTATTGAAAGGGGGATTGCTATTTGGGCGAATATACGCGCCTCCCCCGCGCCATCAATATGGGCGGCATCGTTCAATTCCTGGGGCAGGGAAATAAAAAACTGGCGTATTAAAAAAATATAAAAGGGATTCCCGAAAAAACAGGTTGCCGTTAAGGGCAGAAAAGTTCCTATCCAGCCTATCCGTTGAAACATCATAAAGAGGGGCACCATGATCACCTGGAAAGGCAATATCATCGTGATTAACACGACAACAAAGACCTGTTCCCGGCCCTTCCAGCGCAGACGCGAAAACCCATAAGCCACAATCGCGCTTGAAGCCGTTGAGCCCACAATATTGAAAAAAACAATTATCAGAGTGTTTTTAAGGTAAAGGGTGAAAGGAAAATAGGTAAGCATCCTGATAAAATTTTCAAAATGCGGTTTAGCAGGCAGCCATCTTACCGGCACTGAAAACAACTCGCTTGTTTCTTTGAGGGAAGATGATAAAAGCCAGAAAAGAGGCACCAGGAATACGAGGGTTACAACCAGCAATATTAAAAACAACGCGCCAAAACCAATTTTATTGAAAATTATTTTCCACCGGTTCCGCACGGACACGTCCATATTTGCCATAAACACCTCCGGGTTTTTAGGACCTTAGAAACTAAAAGGGCGAATCACGAACACACAAAAAGTGAAGCAACATATTCACTTTCGTATGTTCGTGAATCTCCGGGGTTATTTTCCCCCAATCCCTTAATTTCTCGACGCAGCCTTGTCCAATTCTGGCTGGAGCCTGGTCTGAATATCCCTAAGCTGTACAATAGGATCCGTGTTGTCGTAGATTACGCTGTCACGCACGCCTTTCAGCAGGGTGTTAAGCTCGGCGGAAACCGCGCACAGGGCGGGATGACCGGAGAGAGGGCTGCTGGCCAGTTTGCGCTCAAGGGCGTAGATGGGATCCCCATTCTTGGTCCAGGAAACATCGTCGAACACGGCGTCCACGCAGGGAATAGAGCGCCAGGTGTCAAAGTTATCCGCATTGATCCTGGCTTCCTGGGTAAACTTGAAAAACAGAGCCGCCAGGTCGGCGCGCTTGGATCCCTTGGGAAGGGCGAACACGTTGGAACCCAGGGTAGTGGCGTCAACACGGCCCCCGGGGGGAACAGGAATCGGCACACAGGTATACTTGATGTCCGGAGCGTAGATCCGCAGGGCGTTTGTCGTCCAGTTGCCGGATATGGTTATGGCGAGTTTCTTCTGGAAGAAGGGGTGGGCAGGGGAGAAGAAGCCGCCCGCGGTGGCGACCAGGGCCTTGGCCATGGCAGGATCGAATTTCTTCGCCCACTGGCGCTGCCATTCAAAAGCGGCCACCACCCGGGAATCGGTCAGATCAAGCTTGTTTGACCCCTCATTATAGATGTCGGCGCCGAACATGAAGGGCCACAGCGTCGCCGTATCATTACCCCGGTCCGCCCAGGGAATGAAACCGTACTGAGTGACGTTTCCGGCGGCGTCCTTTTTCGTCAGGATATCCGCCCACCTTTCAAGTTCTTCCATCGTTTTGGGATAGCCGTTCCTCCAGTCAAGACCGGCTTCATCGGCCAATTCGGTATTGATGAACATGAAGTACACATTAGAGTCCTGGGGAAGGAGGTAGGTCTTCCCTTTGTACTGCATCAGATTATGGAAACCGGGCATAAAGTCGTCCACCGAAAGATCGATAGCCGCAAGATAGGGATCCCAAGGCTCAAACGCGCCCTGTCCGGCGTAACCGAAGGTCGGCTCATAGTCATCGGCGACAATAACATCAGGCGGATTGCCCGAGGCAATAGCGGAAAGGAGCTTACCGTTTGTAACCCCCGCGCTTTCCGGCACGGACTGAATATCGATCTTTACATTAGGGTAAAGCTTTTCAAACTCACCCACACGCCACTGATCCCATTTCAGCGAATCTCCGGTAAAACCCGACCAGTAGCTTAAAGTACCCGTAGCCTTTTCAAGATCCGCCGCCGTAATAACCTGGCCTCCCGCAACGGCGGAAGACGGGGCGCTTTTTTTACTACATGACGGCAACAGCGCCAGACACAAGACCAGCGCCGTCAAAATGAAAACTGATTTTTTCAACATAACAACTCCTTTTTACCATAGAATATTATGAAGATTATGGAGTACAAAAACAGGGCGTGCTTACCAAATATTGGCCTCTTTACTCAATTATTGACTTTTTAGCCAAAATTTTTCTCAAAGGAAAACTGAGGGGGCGCCGCAAACTGGGAGGGCGCCACCGGGAGAGAAAACGGGCGGTTTTCAGACCGCCAGTCCCGGGGCGTCCGGCTGGTGAAGGTCTTAAAAACCCGGTTAAAGGTTTGCAGGCTTCCAAAACCGGCGCGGAACGCCGCATCGGTAATGGACATCCCTGTTTCAATGAGGTAGCGCTTGGCGAATTCTACTCTGATTTTTGTCAGATACGCGTGAAAGGACTGGCCGGTATGTTTTTTGAAAAAACGGGTAAAATAATATTTATTTAAGTGAAGGGCATCCGCCATTTCCTCAAGGCTAAGGTCGGGATCGTCAAAATTCTTGAAAATAAAAGCCACAATACTTTTTATGGAGCGGTTTAGGCTCTTGCCCGCCTCCCCGGCGTCTTGTTCCGCCGGCCCCGGCTTTGACCGGTTCTCCGATCCGGCTTTCCCCATATCCCGCAGAATTATCAGCAGCAATTCATAGAACTTTGATTTTACGGCAACCTGGTAACCCAAAGATTTTTCATGGTATTCCGATGCGATCCCTTCCAGTAAATTCAGAAAACGCCGGTAGAGCTCATCAGGCATGGCGCGTTTCTCCAGCAGAGGGTTCCTGAAAATAAGATCCCGCAACTCACTAAAACCTTCGTCAAAGAACGTGATGTCAAACTGCATTCCCTGAATAAAGGTATTGGGCCTTTGATTAAAATAACCATGGACCGTCCCCGCGTTGACCAGGAGAAGGTCCCCCTCGTTGACTTCGTATACCAGGTCATCCAGAGAAGCGTAGATATGCCCCTTCCGCACAAAGATCATTTCAAAACAATCGTGCCAATGGGGCGGAAAATTAACCGTTTCAGTGTTCCATACAAGAAAGGGAAAGGTAAACTCAAGCTTCTTTTTTTCACGCCAGGAGTCTTTAGACACGGGCTTTTTTTTAGTCACGGCGCGCGTAGTGTCAGGTGATTTTTTGCTCAGTCCGGCAAACTCCCGGCTCATATCTCCATCGCTTCTCCCCGGTAATGATCTGGTATAAATCTAAGGTTGCAGTTCCAAAATCTGACATTTTGGAACTGCCTCATATAGTTTTCAAATTTTACACCCGGCTCTGTAACAAGTCAACCGCAATTAAAGAATTTGTAAGAAAACGTGATTTTTTGGAAGAATTTAGTCAAGATCCATTTTAAGAATTGACAAAATATTAAACATAGTATATAATTTTGTTTGTAATAGTAACAATTATGCATAATAAACTTGGACGCATTAACCAGATGATTGACGTTCTACGGGAACGTAACGGAGCGTCTATACGGGATCTGGCCCAGGAATTTAAGGTCTCAGAGATGACTATCCGCAGAGATCTGGAACAACTGCGGCAGGATAATATTATATCCCTGGTCCATGGGGCGGCTATTTATAAATCGTATAATCTGGATCTCGAAAAAGGGGTCAACAATTCTGAAAAAGAGCGGATCGGCAATGCGGCCGCCCGGAGAATAAAACCGGAAGATACCATTATCATTGACATCGGTACCACTACCGAACAGTTGGCCCGGTATATACCCCAGAATTTCTCCATTACCGCCCTTTGCTTTACCATGAATTCTTTAATTGAAGTATATAGAAAGAATGTAAAGAGTTTTATCATGGGGGGCGGTTCCTACCATACGGATACCCAGCTTTTTGAATCCCCCGAGACTATTGAGTTGATACGCCGGACCAGGGCAACTAAATTTTTTGTCTCTACGGCCGGAATAAACCGTAAAATGGAGCTTACTACCGTTAATTTCTATGAGGTCGGCGTCAAGCAGACCTGTATCCAATACTCGGATCAAAAGATCCTTTTGGCGGATTCAACCAAATTCGATCAGGTGAAACCCGCCTATTTTGCCCATCTTAACGATATTGATGTGGTTATTACCGACAGCGGCATCACGGAAGACTGGGTTCGTACATTGGAAGGCATGAACATAGAAGTAGAAATTGTCTGATTGGTGAGCTTATTCCAAAACTATGAAAAAAAGTACCGGTGAACAGCCCTATGCGCCCCGTCTGGACATTACATACCCGGAAAAATTTGACGCCCACATGACTGAGCTGCCGGCGCCGGACGCCGCGGCCCCTGGGTTTGACGAAACCTATCCTTTCCTTGATAAATCCCCCTCGTTTAGGATAAAGAGCGCGCTGCTTTACCTGGGTATCTTTGTTCTGGTCTTTGCCGTATGCCCTATCCGCTTTGGTCTTAAAATTGAGGGACGGCGAATGCTCAAAAAAAACCGCGCCCTTTTAAGAAACGGCGCCATGACGGCCTCGAATCATGTGCTGCGCTGGGATTTTCTAATGATTCTCCAGGCCGTCCGGTTCCGGCGTTTGTATTTTCCCGCGTGGAGCAGGAATCTCTCCGGGCCGGACCGGACCCTTATCCGTTTGGCTGGGGGCATTCCGGTCCCCGATTCGATCCATGTGATAAAATACTTCAACCAGGCTTTTGATGAGCTTCACGCAAAGAAAAAGTGGATCCATGTATTTCCTGAAAGCAGTAGTTGGGACTACTACCAGCCCATACGGCCCTTTAAAAAGGGGATGTTTTCCATGGCCTATAAATACAATATCCCCATTATTCCCATGGCATTTTCCTACAGGGAATCCCGAGGGCTTTATAAAATCTTCAGAAAGAACTACCCCCTGATAACCCTGCGTATGGGAGAACCCATATTGCCCGACGCCTCCCTGCCCCGCCGGGAAGCAACGGCCCTGCTGCGTACCGAAACTCACCGGAAAATCGTGGAATTGGCGGGAATCACCCATAACCCCCACCCCGCCGAAGGAGACTGAGCACAAACTGGTCCCATTCCAGGGACGGGCGCCCGGAATCGGCGGGGTTTTTATGGCCGGCGATCCTGAGGAACATCATGCCCGAGGAGGAGGCCCCTTCTCCGTCGGTGTCATCCCGGTCCCCCACGACAAGTACCCGGGAAGGGTCCGAGCGGAGGGCGGCGGCTATGGCGAGGAAGGGACGGGGGGCGGGCTTTTGGGCGCCAAAGGTGTCAGGACCGCAGAGCATCCCGCAAAGGCCGGGATCGAGGCCGATAGCCTCAAGGCGTTCCCGGACTTCGGGATAATCCGAATAGACCGCCCGGGGGCAGGCCAGATTTTTAAACAGCTCAGAGGCCCCCCGGCGGGCCGGGTAAAATTGCTGAAGCACCCTTTTCATCCTGGGCATGTAGCGCCGGAAGTACCATTGCCGTAAAAAAGAGGCGGGCCGGGAGGTCCGGCGCTCCAGGAGGGCAAAGAACTCCCGGTAATAGGCTTCGGCATTTCCGTAATCGAAGCCCGCCAGGCTTTTACGAACCGCCCGCTCCGCCCCGATGAGCGGGATGTCCCCAAGGGAAAGCCGGTTTGGGGACCGGGAAAAAAGCAGGCGCCGGGCAAAGCGCCTCCCGTCATAGAGGGTGCCGTCAAAATCAAAGATAAAGGCTTCGGCTTTTTGTATATACCCTGATAGAAGGCCCTGCTGCGGAACGTCAGTTCGGGACCAGGCCCCCCCAGGAGCCTGTCGGACTTGTGGATTTTTGCACCAAAACTGACGCAAAAATTCCCGATTTATGGGCTCCTTACGGAGTTTGTAAAGTAAAAAACGTGCTAAACGCTCGTTTTTTAGGTTGGAATGGGCTAAAGCCCGACAAACTCCCAGCATTCTTCACTTCTTGATCAGCTGGTCAAACATTGCCTGACGCTTTTCGTCCTGCATGAGCAGGTTGAGCTTGAACTGGCCGTCCCGGTATCCCTTGTCGATACAGGCGGCTTTAAACTGCTCGAAGGAATCCTTAACCAGGAGAGCCGTGTCCGGCGTTTTTACCCGGTTGGAACTGCGCTTAGTCTCATACTCGGGATTGTATTCTTTAAGGCGGACATCAACGGCCTTGGTAAGTTCTTCCGCCCTGGCTTGGGACACTGTTTGATCTATAAAATCGTAGTAGAACCGGTAGTTCGACTTTTCAGTATTGGCAAATCCTACGAAGAAGTTCAGGGGCAGGCCTAATTCATGGGAGCAGTTATTAACCGCTTCGATAAACTGCCGTTCGTGGAGTTTCTCGCCTGTGAGACTGATGGTGCCGTTCGACTTCTGCACGAATTTTAAGAGGGGGTATTGATTGTAGAAACCGGTAATTTCCACCAAATCGTACATGTTGTAACGGTAGAGTCCCGCAGAAGTGGTAACTACGGGGATGTAGCGTTCGCCTTTCTTGAGTTCCCACATCTGGTACACCTTTGAAGAAGCGTCCCCGGAATCAAGGTCAGATTCATGGATGAATTCAAAGTAGATTTTATGGCCCAGGGGAACCGTATCCAGGGTATTGCTCTTGAGCACCAGCCCTGCCTTGCACTCGGTGGAAAAATAGCCGAATTCGTGGAAAACGGCGCCTTCCGGGAAGGAATTCCGTACCTTTTCAAGGTAGATAGTGGTATTTCCGCACATCCAGACATTAACGGCCTGCATGTGGGGCCAGTAATGCTTGGGGAGAACGGTACCGTACCTGACTTTTAGCTGCCGCAGCTCCTCGGCCCGCTTGGGATTGGGCTTTAACCGGGCTTCCAGAACTGCCCGGACTTCGCGGGGTATGGGGAAACGGCTGCTCAGGGTTCCGTTCTCAATATCATTTACGTATTCGTCATAAAATTCATTGGCGTTTACCTGCATTTCCACCAGGGTGCTGGGGTTTGCGGTTATGATCAGGGTAACATCCTGCTCTATCCCCATACGCATAATCGCGTAATACCGGGCCTTATAATCGGTAATGTGGAAAATATCCGCCGGCGCGGGGTGGAGGACTTCCATAAAACGAGGGATATCCCGCTGGGATATCCCCGAAATGGAGCCGTAGACCGTACCGTCAGGGGCCGCGCCTTCGATGGCCTTGCCTACGATAGAGACGGTCTTTCCGTAAAAGACCTTGGGCTTGTTCTGGATCAGTGTGTAGAACCAAAGCTGATTTGATTTTTTGTACACTTCCTGGTAATACTGCTCGCTGATAGGTATCCACTTGGGATCCCTAGTGGTTCCGCTCGTGGTAGCGTACATTTTCGGTTTTCCGGGAAAGAGGACGTCCGCCTCCCCGTTTTTATGCCGTTCAATGTAGGGGCTTAAAATTTCATAATCGTTGATAGGAACCTGTTTGCGGTAGGCGTCAAAAAATTCGCCGGCGGTTTTTGCTTCCAAAATTGTGGAAAAATGGTGTTCCTTCCCATAAACCGTATCTTTTGAGGCGGAAAGAAAGGCGCGCAGAACCTTTTCCTGGGCTTTCTTAGCATCCCCGGATGTCTTTTTTAACTCTGCAAGTCCTTTCTTCCCTACTATGGTTAACGCCAGCCTGATAAGCCACCAGCCTTTTACCCGTTGTTCTTTCAAGATACACCTCCCTCGTGTAAAATTGAGTATAAAGAATAGTTTCTTTTTATAAAAGGCGTTTATTTAAAAAAAAGGGACCTATCTTCTATTTCCGGCTGCCGATTGAAATTTGCCGGGGGTTTCGGTTATAATTAAAGTTAATGGGGGGTTATGAAAAAGCTTGCCTTGTTCGCGGTTCTTTTGACCGTAATGACTTTCATGGTGAACGCGGATCCTATGAATTTGCCCGACGGGGTGAAAAAGGCCTTTTCCCAAGCCTCCCTGCCCTTGCTCCGGGAAAAACTCCCTGTGGTTGACTTTTCCCTAAAACTCACGGACGGACGGGAGATAACCCTGAGCAAGCTCAAGGGCAAGGTTGTTTTCCTGAATTTCTGGGCCACCTGGTGTCCCCCCTGCCGCGCTGAAATGCCTTCCATGGAAGCCCTGTACCGGCGTTTCCGCAACCAGGGAATGGAATTCCTCGCGGTAGATGTCATGGAAAACAACAAAGATGTCTCCGGTTTTCTTACCGCCAACAACTTGAGTTTTCCTGCGGCCATTGATACAAACGGCGGCGTCAGCAACAGCTACGGCGTTCAGTCAATACCGGCTACTTTTATCATTGATCGGGACGGGAAGATAATCCTCATTGCGGTGGGGGCCAGAAATTGGAACACCAGGGAAGTTATCGCCGCCTTTGATGAATTATTGAAACATGGACAGTGATCTCTCTCTACTCGCTGCCTTCGCGGCAGGATTACTTTCTTTTGTTTCTCCCTGCGTCCTCCCCCTCTTGTCCAGTTATCTGATTTTTATCAGCGGCAGTAATGCCAAAGACGCCCCGGGAACCGCGGCGCCGGGGTTGTTTTCAAAACAGCAATTAAACCTGACTCTTTCAACCCTGTTTTTTGTGCTTGGGTTCAGCCTCGTTTTTATCCTTTTAAGCATAGTAGTATACGGATTTATTGTTTTTCTCGGAGGAGTCAACAGGGTGCTGAACATCATCGCCGGCGGCCTGGTAATCCTCCTCGGCTTGAATATACTTTTCAACTTCATACCATTTTTGAAATACGATGATAAAAGCGCCGCCTGCGAAACCTGCACCCCTGAACATTCGATTCTTTCCGCAAAGCCCGACTCGCTGTTACATCCCGCAAGCCGCCCAAAGGGATTTTTCGGCTGTTTTATTGTGGGCGTCGCCTTTGGCGCCGGCTGGACCCCCTGTGTGGGAACTTTTCTGGGGACTATTCTGCTCATGGCAAGCCAGAGCGGGCAAATGGCCCGTTCCGCAATTTACCTTGGGGTATATTCTCTGGGACTGGGGGTTCCTTTTATTGTTGCGAGTTTTTTCTGGGGGGCCCTGCTTGAACATCTTTATAAAATAAGACGGATACTGCCTCTGGTAAGAATAATAAGCGGCATCTTTCTTATTATAATAGGATTACTGATGGCCTTTGGCAGATTTTTTGTGCTCAATGCCTTTTTCCAAAAGAACGGTTACCTGCTTTCCCGGTGGGCCCAGGGCGGCTCCCCCGGCGTCCGCCTGATCCCCGCCCTGGTCTTTCTGCTTATTGCAACGCTGCCCTTTATCAACAGACTGACAAAAAAGAAAAAACTGCTTGCACCCGTTCCCGTGATATGTTCGGCGATCTTTCTGTTTCTGGCCATTGCCAACGCGGCGGGGTTTATCAACTCTGTGGATTACCTGTCCCGCTGGTTTGCGTACAGCGGCATATAACATGGGGTGGGGTGTTAAATCCCCGCCACGAGAATTATTCCCCCGCGGACGGTCACCTTGCAGGCTGCGGTTCTTTCTTTTTTTTGGATTCTCTCGTGAGAAAACTGAACTTGTACCCCGCAGTTAAAGCCAGGGAGAGATGTTCATAGCCGTAACCTACGCGGGCGCCGGTTGAGATCACCCCTTGAAAGGCTTTCCAATTGAGGTCAGCCCCGCCGATTATCGTAGGTATCGGTCCGGAGGGGCCGTACTTGAACTTGGTGGAAAAATTCAGTTGAGCGCCCAGGTATGGCTCAATCATCAGGTTCGGCAGCTTAAATATATACCTGACCAAAACCGGGGCGACAAAGTTCCCCACCTCCTCGTGGTATTTGGCATTATCTATAATTACCAGGGGGTAACGCCAGATGTAGCCAAATCCCAGGCTGATCCCCATAAAATTGAGGAAATCAACATCAACCATAAGATTGAGGTTCAGGAAGGAACCGTTAAAGCCCCGGGCAGACGCCGCATCATTATACGCGAAGCCAAAGGCCGCTACCGGACCAACCCACAACCATTTATTTTGCCAGGAATTACTGTCCATTGGGGAAGGTTCTTTTTCCTCTCTTTCCCTAGTCCTGGTTTTGGGGGCATTGGACATCAGCTGAAATATAATATAAGGGTTCCATGTGTACATACTTTCCAGGTTTTCATAGTCCCAGCTTAGAGTAATAATTTCCCGTGCGCTATCAGTTTGAAAAAGGCTGACGGAAAGAAAATGGGGATCCTCTTCATCATGAACCGTGGGCTCCATATAAAAATCCGAGTCCGCCTGTGTCTCCGCGAGCATATAGCCGGCGCCAACGATTTCCGTCCCCAAGTTAAGATTAAAGAATTCCTGTTCTTCATCCGAACCGCCGTTTGCAGGAAATAGATAGACGTATATATTTTCGGTGTTTCCATTATCCGGAAGGTTTTGGGCAAATGCCGCTGAAACAATAAAAATAAATAAAAGCACAAAGAAATTTTTCATACCATACCGCTTAAGACTATTTTAAGTGTATTTTCTC
>JAITNM010000239.1 GCA_031290475.1 Treponema sp.
ACTACTAGGGCGAACGTCGAATATTGTTATGGGCGCATCCCCTCCGCGCCTCCGGCGCTCCGGGGCCGGGCTTTCCGCTTGTATCTTTTGCCGCTCCGCGTCAAAAGGATACCGCTTCAATCCCTTGCGCTTTAGGGGCCGAGCGCGTTACCACAGGTATAAGTATCACGGTGCAAGGCCCATAAAATACAACCGACATTTAGGCCCTTACCCGCACATGATCAACGGAATAATTAGTATCTGTCCATAAGATAGACACATTATGGACAGACACTAATTACGGGGAACTTAACTATTCAGCCGGGTAGCGGCAAGCTGCTACCCCTTCTATAAAATTTTCCCGGCCGATTTTTACTTGGGTTTTTCCACCGCCTCAATTGCTTTTTTCAAGGCCGATTCCAAAATTTCCGCGGGCGGTTCCGGTATATGTCCCAGCTTCTTCATATCTTCCACAAGGCCCCTGGCGGCGGCAATATCAGCCTTGGCCTTTTGGTACACTTCGTCCCAGGAAAGGGTCAGCCGCGCCACCCCCTCTTTGATAGCCTGTTGGGCCACATCCGCGGCTTCCCTGGCGAACACATCGGTTTCCGCCATAGTGGCGATGATGTTATCGGGAGCGATGCCGCGCTTCTCGGAAAATTCCGCGATGGAGTAGGCGCACCTTATGGCCATACCGTCGGTGATCTTCCTGGCGCGTACCAGCAGCGCACCCTTGAGGATGCCGGGAAAACAGACTGAATTATTTACCTGATTGGGGAAATCGCCCCGGCCGGTGGCGACAATAAACGCCCCCGCTTCTTTAGCCGCGTAAGGCCATATCTCCGGTATCGGATTGGCGCAGGTAAACACGATGGACTTGTCCGCCATGGAGCTGATCCATTCCCGCTTTACCGTATCCGGGCCGGGGGTGGAAAGGGCGATGAGCACATCCGCTCCCTTAACCGCGTCGGCAATGGAGGGCGCCCTGCCGGGGTTGGTCTTTTCGCAGATCTCCCATTTCCGGTAGTTCCGTTTATCGCCCTTGATGTCTTCCCGGCCTAAGTGGAGGGAACCCTTGGAGTCAAACACTACCATTTTTGCCGGATCGCCGCCATCGGTTAAAATGAGCCGGGCAATGGTGGTGTTGGCGGCGCCCGCGCCGAGCAGCACTATCTTCGCGTCACCGATTTTCTTTCCCGCCAGTTTTAGCGCGTTAATGAGCCCCGCCAGGGTGATACAAGCCGTACCCTGGGCATCGTCATGCCATACCGGAATGTCACAGGCTTCGCGGAGCTCATCAAGGACCCTAAAACAGTTAGGCTGGCTGATGTCCTCAAGGTTTATCGCCCCAAAGGAATGCTGAACCATCTTTACAAAACCGATGAGTTTTTCCGGGTCGTTTTTGCCGTTCTCTCCACGGGAATCCACACAAAGAGCTGTCGCGTCCACGCCTCCCAGGTACTTCATGAGCATGGCCTTTCCTTCCATGACGCCGAGCCCTCCCGGAGGGGTACAGTCGCCGTCTCCCAGGACTCTGGTTGAGTCGGAGACTACCGCTACCAGGTTACCCCGGTTGGAAAGGGCAAAGGAAGTGTCGTTGTCATCCCTGATGGTGGTGGAAATCTTGGAAACCCCCGGAGTGTACCAGACATTAAACCAGTTGAGGCCGTAGACGCCGCACTTGGGAACGGTCTGCATTTTCCCGCTGTAAAACCGGTGGGCGTCCAGTGAAAGGTTTTTCAGAAATTGTGTTTTAGCCTGGGCCTTTTGATCCTCGGTAAAATAATCGGGAAAGAGGCTGTCTAAATTTTTTAGTGTATGATCAATTTGCATGTTTTTCTTCCTGTAGGTTGAGGCGGTCCCAAAACTGAATTTCGGAACCGCCCCGGATGTTAGAAATTAAAGGTGTAGTTATCGACGCCGTATTCGGCTATACACGCTTTAATGCTCTTTTTGAGGCTTTCGTCCAGGGGTACGCCGCCCTTTGCCTTCCGTTCCACCCACGCGAGGTATTCTTTTTCCCCGGCGGTATAGATCCGATCCCGGCCGGGCCCCTTTTTGGAAGCCCGTAACTCGCGCAGAATGTCACCGGTGGTTTTCTTGAACTTGTCCAGCTCCACAAAGGCGCCAATATTAATGGCAATGAAGAAGTGTCCCAGGTGATACGGGCCCTTTTTCCCGTTCGGGTCAACGCCGTTTAGGGCCTTGAGGAAGTTCCCCTGCTGTAAGGCCGCGGAAAGAATTTCCACCACCGTGGCGTATCCATAGCCCTTGTAACCGGCGGTTTCATCCCCGATACCGCCCAGGGGGGTAAGAGCCATAGTTCCCTTGGTAAGGGCGTCCAGAGCCTTGGTGGCGTCAGTTTCACTGTCGCCCTGCTGGTTGATAACCCAGCCCGGGGGCATAGTTTTACCGATACGGTCGTAGACCTCTATCTTTCCCCGCTGGGTAATTGATGTGGCGCAGTCGAGCACAAAGGGGAATTCCTCATCCGAGGGGATTCCGAAGGTGAGGGGGTTGGTTCCCAGCATGTTTTCCACGCCAAAGGTGGGGGCAATGGACGGGCGGGCGTTGGTGCCGGTAATGCCGATCATTCCGGCCTTGGTCGCCATGGTGGCATAGTAGCCGGCAATACCGTAATGGGTGGAATTCCGCGCCACTACCATACCCATACCGTATTTTCCCGCCTTATCCAGGGCCATCTGCATGCAACGCTTTCCTATTACATGGCCCATGCCGTCATGGCCGTCTACCACCGCGGTAGCCATAAAATCCTTTACGATCTCGAATTGGGTAACCGGCTTCTGAATGCCGTCCTTGATCCGGTCCAAATAGATGGGCTTAAAGCGCCCTACTCCGTGGGAATCAATGCCCCGCTTGTCCGACTCGATAAGCGTCTCGGCGCAGATTGCCGCGTCTTCGGGAGGTACCCCCGCCTTGATGAATACGTCCTTCATAAAGGATTCCATCTTCTCGAAGCTCTCATACACTACATTCTCTGCCATGCGTTCCTCCTGCAAGAAAAAAGAGCACAGCAAAACAGCCCCATCCGGCTATTTTGCTGTGCTCTTGATCTCTTCAGCAAATTGGATTTAAGATAGAGTTACGGAGCCGCCCACACAGGGCGATCTCCTTATTTTTGTTAAATTCAGTGTACCATGACCCGGATTATAACGCAAGAAAA